>JAHFBE010000020.1 GCA_023250205.1 Candidatus Melainabacteria bacterium
AAATTTTTTCTAACGCAACATATATAAAAAAAATCTTAAATAATTTTGGGAATCCCTAACTTTAATTAGCAATACAAATATTGAACTCATAGGTACACCGGTACATCAGTACATAAGCACATAAGCATATGGGCACATAGACTTACTAACATCTGTCATATACATCATGATAATTCCAGAAGCAGCATGGAAAAGAAAAATAGGTGAACCTCTTGAATCGCCTGGTGTTGTAAAAGTTATTGGTCCTGAAGGTGGGCTCCCAAACTTTGATGATGGATATTTTCAGGGGATGCCTCTTGGTGGATTTGGAGCAGGGACGATTGCTCAATCGTATAGAGGAGATTTCTCACGCTGGCATCTTGAGATTGGAAAGCATATTCATAAAACAATGAATACCTGTCAATTTGGAATATATGAAGATGGAAAAGCAATCATTCTAAATGAATACAGACCGGAAGATAAAACATTATCTAAATGGAATTTTCAAAGACCAAATGGGATTTACCATGCACTTTATCCAACAGCGTATTTTGAGTACAAAGATTTTAATATAATCCAAGAACAATTTTCTCCAATCATTCCTCACAATTATCAAGAAACCAGTTATCCAGTTGCTATTTTCAAATGGCATATTTCAAATCCAAAAAATACAGAAAGAGAATTGTCTCTTTTATGGACTTGGGAATCTTTATTTGGAAGTAAAGAAAATGTTTTTTATCAGGAGAATGTTTTTTGCGGACTTGTTTTTGATAACCAAATTCAGGAAAAAACATATAAATATGGACAAATGGGAATCTTTACTCAAACGCAGGATGTAGATATAAGTTATGTGAATGCTTTTCCAAAAGATGGAGATGGAAAAGAAATCTGGAATAGCTTTGCAAATGATGGCATTCTTATGATGACTCCAGGAAATAAAAGAAATAAAGATTTAAAGGATTCTCCAGGTGCTATCTGTGCAAAAGTAAAGCTGGCACCAAGAGAAAATAAAGTTATAACTTTTGTTCTTGCTTGGGATTTTCCAATTATGGATTCAGGCTTTGGTACGAAATGGTATAAGCGTTACACAAACTTATTTGGAAAGGATGGAAGAAATGTAACCAGAATTGCACGTAAGGCTTTTAATAATCATGAAAGATGGATTGCTGAAGTTAAAAAATGGCAGGAATCCTTTTTGAAAACGGATAAACCTGACTGGTATAAATCTCTTTTGCTTAATGAATTATATTTTCTTGCTGATGGTGGAACTATGTGGACATCAGGAAAACCAATTGAATTCTCTTCTAGTGAAAGAAGAGAAAAGGTTGCAGTTTCTGTAAGAAGGCAGGAAGAGCATTTTGGTTCTCTTGAATGCTTTGACTATCCGTTTTATGAAACATTAGATGTTAGATTTTATGGATCATTTCCTCTTTTAAATCTATGGCCTGATCTTGAAAAACTTATAATGAGAGATTATTTTAAAACAATTGATCTTGAAATAACTGAAATGAAATATTTTGATCATCCCTTAGACAAATCTACTGCACAGAGAAAAGTAAAAGGAGCTGTACCTCATGATCTTGGAGGACCATTTGAAGAGCCCTTTCTAAAGGTAAATGCATACAGTCATGTAAACATAAATCTCTGGAAAGATTTAAATTCAAAGTTTGTTCTTCTGGTTTACAGGGATTTTTATTTTACAGGTAAAAATGATATTGATTTTTTAAAAGCAGCCTGGATTCCTATAGTTGATGCGCTGAAATATCTAAAACAATTTGATAGAGATGATGACTGTCTTATTGAAAATGATAATATTCCCGATCAGACATTTGATAACTGGACAATGCATGGTCCAAGTACTTACTGCAATGGTCTCTGGCTGGCAGCTCTTGCTGCAGCAATTGAGATTGCAAAAATTCTAAATCATAATTACCAGCCAATGGATAAATGGCTTGAAATCGGGAAAAAGAATCTTGAATCTAAACTTTGGACTGGAGAATATTATTTGTATGATACAAAGAGTTCTCATGGAAAAGCAATAATGGCAGATCAACTTTGTGGACAGTGGTATGCAGATCTTTTAGGACTTGGAGATATTTTTCAAAAAGAAAGGGTAGAAAAAGTTTTAAAAAAGATTTTTGATTTTAATGTAATGAAAGTTGGAAATGGAGATATTGGAGCAATAAATGGGATAAATCCAGATGGAACTTTGTTGCCAGAAAGTCAGGTCTGGAAATTAAATACACAATCAAATGAGATTTGGTCAGGTGTTACGTTAGCTCTTGCTTCGCATATGTATTTAAGAAATATGAAAAAAGAAGCAATGCAAACAGCGCATGGAGTTTATTCTGTAGTTTATGAAAAAAAAGGATACTGGTTTAGAACTCCTGAGGCGTGGGATGTAAATGGAAACTTTCGTGCTTCTTTATACCAAAGACCTGGTGCTGTATGGGCATTAGAATTTATGAAATAGAAAATAAGTTTAATAAGATTGATTTATTAGCACATCCTCTTTTTTCGGGGGTGAAAACTTTTCGAGGATGAGTTTGCTTTGTCATTGCGAGGAGAGTCGAAGACTCGACGAAGCAATCTCATAAAAGCAATAGCGGTCAGGTGAGATTGCTTCGCCCGCTCAAGTGGGCTCGCAATGACATATCGATCTTATCCTCAAATCTTTTACAGACCCTCTTTTTTCTGTGCTAAAATCAATGCATTATGCTCCCATTCAATCTTGGAATTCCAGAAGTAATAGTTATTTTAGGTATAGCATTAGTAATATTTGGCCCCAAAAAACTGCCTGATTTAGGAAGAAATCTTGGAAAAGGGTTAAGAAATTTCAAAGACTCGCTTTCTTCTGCTGCTAGTGAAATGAAAGCTGAATTAACTGAAGAAGATAAAGAAAAAGAAGCTAAAAGTTAAAAGATATAGTTTAAAAGTGAAATATTTATTTTTATTTAAGCTTCTAAGTCTAATTTGTATTGAAGGTTAAGAATCCTTTTTTATAATATCTAAGAGGTGCTTTTTAGTACTTCTGTGAGGAGTACAATATCTCATAAGGAAACATGCAATTACCTTCTGCAAATCATATACGTCTAACTAAACTTCCTTCTAGTACAGGTTTTTGGAGAACACCTTTAATAAGAGGTAATAAGCTTCTGACAATAAGTCGTGGAGGAGCAGGGTCAGTTGCTTTGGGGGCACTTGGCTTGGCAGATACGCTTAATATCTTTTTTAGACAAGAAGATACTTCTTTCTGGAATCGTTTTCTCCGTCCTTCTTTCTGGGCATTTTTATCATTTGGAACCTACTTTTCTACAACACCTCCAGCAAATGTTTTTCAGACAGATTTAATAAATAATGGGGTCAAAAATATAGTTGACAATATTATTGAAAAGCTAAGTGATAAAGATTCTTTTGTTCAGTTATTAAGTGACAAATCAATAAGAAATCTAAATAAAGCTCTTACTACAATGCTTGAAAAAGCTTGTACAGTTATAAGCAAACATTATGATAAGTTAAAAACTAATACTAATCTAAATGAGCAGTTGTTCTGGACAGATATCCTGAGAGAAAGAGAACCCTTATTGTTCAGGTTATATGAATCAGTTTTTGATGAAAGTAAAGTTGAGTTAGAAGAGAGACCAGCAAAGCTTAGAGAGCTTCTTAGAGTTGAGGGAGGGACTTTTCTCCATAAATTAAGCAGTCAGGAACGTGATCTTGAAAGAGAGTTAATAGCTGAGATTTTTGCACCAGAAAAAGATTCATCTGGAAATGAATTAGAAAATACAGAGCTTGCAACTATAAGAAATGAAATTAATAAAGTTTTAGAGCCTCTTGGGATGACTCTTTTGTTCATTCAACCAGATAAACCAAATGATGAAATTAAATTATTTTTTGTTAATTTAAAAGGATATAGTGTTGATAACAATAAAACTGATGCTCCTCTTGATTTGCCTGGAATGCTTGTTTCCTTAAATCCGGGAAATTTCTTTAATGTTACAAGAAACATTGTTGAAAATCTGAACGAATTATATAGGGATGAAAATGTAAGAGAAGTTTTAAGAGGAACTAATGTAAGCAAAGATAAGATTGAAATAGCAAATAAGGCAATATTATCTCACCTAGGTCCCTGGATTCCAGAATTAAGTAGATATAATAGCGCACGCGCTATTCATGTTACTTATGACCCGAAAGTAACAGATCCAAAAATGAGTCCTTATGTTTATGTAACTCTTGATCCGATAATGAATCTACTTAATGAAACCTCTTTTGATCCAATAAGAAAGCTTAGAGATATTATAGGCACTGGTACAAGCGGAATAATAGGTTCTATGGGATTAAAAGAGCAAGGAGTTTCTAATACTAATCACAGTGATAATTCAGAAAGAGAAGGAGATGTCCCAGTATATGCCTCAGGAGAGCCGAGAAGTAGTTTAGGTGGGGCTCCATTATATGAGGATTTAAATGATAATAAAGAATCAAAGAAAGTTGATGGTAAAACAAAAAAACAAAATGAAAACTTTAGACATAGGATGAAAATATTGACTGATATTACAGGTGTAGAAAAAGGACTTGGAATAACACTAGATAATGGAGATGATACAAATTTGCCTGAACTTAAATTGTTGCTTTTGGCATTACAACTTAGATATCTTAATAATAAAGTTGGAGATCATGAAAAATCAAAAACGTTAATTAAAAACATTTTCTTTGATAAACATAAAACTGAAATAGAAGCTGAAAGAAATAAAATTGTTGAAGAAATCAGAGGAAGAAAAGATCACATAATGAGTCGTGATGAAATAGAAAATGAAATAAACTCCAGGCTGGAAAAATATAAAAATGATTTATACGAAAGTAAATTTGAAAAAGAAAGATCCTCAGGACACTTGAAAACAAATACAGGTGATATCGATTCCGTTGAGCTTCCAAATGATAAAAAAGAAGAATTCTGGGAAGAATATGTAGACATGGCTGAGACAGTCTCTCAGGCTCTTTCTGAACTAATGCCTAGTAGTAAATTCCTGGGTGAAGAACAACAGTTAAAACTAAGAGGGGCTGGGGAATTAGTTCGCAAATATGGAGTAAGAGATATCTTAGTATTAGCGCTTGAAGGTTCTCTAGCTAGAAATAATGGAAATGCAAAAGTTGAATTTAATGGGAAAAACATATTAATAGATTTTGGAGATGGAACTAAAAAATCTATTAATAATGATACAGAGCTTTTTTATGAATTGGCACGCTCAACACCGGGAAAAACTACAACTCAAGCAGTTCTATATGTTGAACATTTACTTAGAGTCTTAGATAAAGATCATGGTAAAGCTTTAGGGGCACAAATTGCAGGATTAAGAGATGCAGTTCTAGAATCATCAAAAGATGAAAGAGAAATTACACTAGCAGCTTATGGAGATAAGATGCCAAAAGATAGTCCAGATGGTGTTGTAAATAAATAGTTAAATAGAAGTATTATAGAAACTATTTAGCACTGACAGGTTGCTTTTGACCGTTGTTGTCTTTGTCGATCTCAGTATTTCCTGTTTTTTTCTTCTTAGGACCAGCCCACCACTCTGCACCACCCTTACCTTTTCCGTAAACGTGTGTGGAGACTGCACCGGCTGCACTGGCTGCTTCACCAAACTCCATTACTATTAAGTGTCTTTTTCCTGGATATTCTGTAGCATCACCAACTGCAAAGATTCCAGAGAGATTTGTTTTGCAGATTTCATGGGTTTTAATAAATCCTTTTTCATTTAATTCTAAACCCCACTGTTTAAGAGCATCTGCTGTAGGTCTAAATCCTGCACAGATAATTATGCTTTGAATTGGTTTGACGGTTTCTTCATTTGTCTGATTATTAAAGATAGTTACTTTTTCTACCTTATTAGCTCCTTCAATTTTTTTAATTTCATAAGGAATAAGCATTTGAATCTCACCAGCTTCAGAAAGAGCTTTTACCTGATTTACAGCACCAATGTGTGCTTTAAATCCATCTCTTCTGTGAATTAACGTGACACTTTTTGCTACATCTTTTAATGTGCAAGTCCAGTCCATTGCGCTGTCACCACCACCAACAATTAAAATATCCTGTCCTTTAAAATCTGCTATGTGTTTTACAGAATAGCAAAGTCCTTTTCCATGATAATCGTCTTCACCTGGACAACCAATCTTTATAGGAGAAAATGCTCCCTTTCCGGTAGCTACAACGATTGCTTTTGTTTGGTAAACTTTTCCTGATTTGCATGTTAAAGTCCAAACTCCATCAACTTGTTTGATTGATTCCACACTTTGATTAAATTCTACATAAGGTTCGATTTGCATAACCTGTTCAGTTAAACTATCTGAAAGTTCTTGTCCAGTGCATTCTAAAATAGCAGGGACATCATAGACAGGTTTTTCGGGATAAAGAGCGGCAGACTGACCACCTAAAAAATCTAGTGCTTCTAGGATCATTGGCTTCATTCCACCAGTTCCACAATAAAATGCAGTCATTAAACCTGCAGGCCCACCACCAATAATTATTACGTCATAGATTTTATCCATTTTTATTGCTTTCCTTCTTGTCTTTGAGAATTATTTTCTGCAATATATTTCTTTCAAATTGACGGTTAATAGAAATATTTGTTTATATTTATAAACAACATTATTTTATACTACAAATATAGGGAAATATATTGTAATGCGGTGTAGAGGCATTACATGTAATGCTCCTACGAACGTTGTAAAATATTCATTATGAATTAAGGAGAACAAAAATGATTAAAGTTGCAATTCTTGGATGTGGTGGATTAGGTCAAAATATGGCTTTGCTAATTGAGCAAAAGAAAGAATTTAAGCTTGTTGGAATATGTGATCGAAATGCATATTTCTTTAATGAAAATGGAATATCAGGACTTACTGTAAAAGATGCAAAAGCAGTTGAGAGAATAAAGAGTTCTACAGTTTCGTCAAATCCAATTAATGATTTAATTTCAACTCACAAAGATAAAATTGATGCAATTTTTATTGCACTCCCAAATTTGCCAAATGAGTTTATTCCAAATATTGCAAAGGAAATTGTTTCTCTTGGATTTAGTGGGGTAATTGTAGATGCTCTGAAGAGGACAAAAGCTGTTGAAATGATAAATAATATGGATCCTGCTTTTAAGTCTGCTAACATTCTCTACTTAACTGGTTGTGGAGCAACCCCGGGACTACTAACAGCAGCTGCAGCACTTGCTGCCCAATCATTTGTAGAGGTTCTTGATGTAACTATAACGTTTGGTGTTGGAATAGCTAACTGGGATATGTATAAATCAACCATCAGAGAAGATATTGCTCATCTTGAAGGGTTTAATCCTGCAATAGTTTCAAAAATGACAGATGATGAAATTATAAAAGAGCTAGAAAAAAGAAATGGGATTTTAGAGTTACATCATATGGAACATGCTGACGATATTATGCTTGAACTTGCAAGTGTATGTTCAAGAGATAGAGTTACTACAGGTGGAATTGTAGACACAAGAAACCCTAAAAAACCAATTTCTACAAATGTAAAAATTACCGGGAAGACATTTGAAGGAAAAATTTCTACGCACCAGTTTATTTTAGGTGATGAAACTACAATGGCTGCAAATGTAAATGGACCAATCTTAGGTTATATGAAAAGTGGATTATGGTTGTATGACCTTGGTGTGAGAGGTGCTCTGACATCTGCACAAATAATGCCGCATTTTGGAGTAGCAAAAGAAGGCTATCTGGAAATACAGAAAAAGCAATCTTCTGAAGTGATTTTGCAACAATAAAAAAGACAAGAAGCAGCGTAGCTATCGCTGCTTCTTGAAGTGTCCCTTTACACTTGTTGGTTAATCCTTATAAACAGATCTTCGCAAATTAATGCTCTATAAGTCAACTAAGAAACGGTTAAATAATGTTATTGCAAGGGAAGAGACGTTGCATGCAACGTCTCCACGGCAATCTATATGTGAATTGTTCAGAACTGCTTCGTCGTTAACGCTCCTCGCAGTGATAAAGTCAGGTTAAAATAAAGTTAATGAATCACCAAGAAATAGTAAATAAAATAGACTTCTCAAAAATAAAATGGAACAATATTGGACTCGTTCCTGCAATTATTCAGGACTATAAAGACAATGAAATTCTTATGGTTGCTTTTATGAATAGTGAATCACTTGGACTTACGCTTGAAAGAAAAGAAACTTATTTCTATTCCCGCTCACGAAATGAGCTATGGCACAAAGGACATAAATCAGGTGAAGTTCAAAAAGTAAAAGAGCTTTACTATGACTGTGATAACGATACGATCTTAGTAAAAGTAGAACAGCTTGGTGGAGCGGCTTGTCATACTGGCAAACGTTCTTGTTTTTTTAATAAGGTTATTTAGGGATAAAAATATGTGGTTAATAATTGGAAGTTTATTTATTGTATCTATGGCTCTGGTTTCCATTGCTGCATTTATAATATTTGTAAATCTGCCAAACACTAAAGAAAGATTGAAATTTCTTCTTCCGATTTTACTTATAGGTTTAATAGTTCTGGTGTGCTATATAATGAAATGGCATGTGCCTAGCTGTGAATTTGGGAAGTTTATGTAACCCACGATTACATTGATTTACAAGTTCTACACTAAAACTTTTAATGCTCTCTCAATTCTGGCTTTTACTTTTTCTTTTCCAAGTAATGAAATTATTAGACCCAGATCAGGTCCTTTGTTTGAGCCACTTAGAGCTACTCTTACAGGCCAGTATAAATCCTTCCCTTTTAAGCTTAATTCTTTCCCCATATCATCAACTGTTTTCTTACAGTCATGTGAATCTTTAAAGTTCATTGAATCAAGAGAATTTGAAATCTTATCTAATACCTTCTTTGCATTTTCTGTATTTAATATCTTTTGATTCTCCCCCTCATTTAAAGCAAACTTATCGTCAAAGAAAAACTTTATTAATCCGGGTAATTCATCCAGTTTATTTACTCCGGCTTTTACTAAATCAATCATCTGAAAAAGCTGATCTTTTGGATACATTGATAAGTCTAATTCTTTTTCTAGGAAAGACTTTGAGAGATTATATACTTCCTCAATGGTCTTTGCTTTTATGTATTCATTATTAAACCAGTTTAATTTTGGTAGATCATAAATTGCTGAGCTTTTACTAATTCTGCTGAACTCAAACTTATCATAGACTTCTTCAAATGAAAAAATCTCCTTTTCTGGATTATCAGGAATGGTCCAGCTCATGTGAACTAAATAGTTAGCTAATGCTTCAGGTAAATAACCTTCTTTTTGATATTTATCTATATTAGCGATATCTCCATGCTTTCTTTTACTTAATTTTTCTCTATCATGCGTAAAAATTAAAGGTGCATGTCCAAATATGGGCACTTCAAACCCTAAGGCTTCAAATATAGGGATTTGCTTGGCTGTATTATGCAGGTGGTCGTCACCACGTACTATATGACTCATTCTCATATCACCGTCATCTACTACTACAGCAAAGTTATAAAGCGGAATACCATCAGCCCGCATAATAACTGGATCTCCACCAAGATCACTTGTGTTTACGCAGATATCGCCTCTTATTTCATCATGCCATTTAATATCAATATTATCCGGCAACTTAAATCTAATAACTGCTTTTCTTCCTTCATCTAAAAACTTTTTCTTTTGTTCTTCTGTAAGATTTCTATGTCTGTTATCGTATTTTTCCGGGACCTTTGCCGCTCTTTGAATCTTTCTTAATTCATCCAGTTCTTCCTGTGTACAAAAACAATGATAGGCTTTTCCTTCATCTAGTAACTTTTGTGCAAATTTTCTGTAAAGATCTAATCTTTCGCTTTGATAATAAGGACCTTCATCAAATTCAATGTTTAACCACTTAAACCCATCTAAAATCCCATTTGTATATTCGTCTTTATTTCTTTGTTGATCCGTATCTTCTATTCTTAGGATAAACTTTCCTTTTGTCCTTTTTGCAAAGAGATAATTATAAAGAGCAGTTCTTACAGTCCCTAAATGTAAACTTCCTGTTGGACTTGGAGCGATACGAACTCTGATTTCTTTGTTTGGCATATCTGACTATTTTAACACCGTTACCTGCTTAATCTCACTATTTGGAATTATATGAATATTTCCATTTGTATCTTTAATAGTGGTTGTCCTAAGGTTTAGTCTTTCAACAGTACCTGATATATCACAAAGTTTTACTTTATCACCTATAGTAAACTGATCTTCAATTAGTATAAGAAATCCGTTAATAACATCTTTCATCAAATGTTGTGCTCCTAAACTGAATGCAACGCCAAGTAATCCAGCGCTTGCAAGCAATGGTCTTACATCAAAACCAAGTTCATTAAGAATCATCATTAGTGAAATTAAAATAATAATGAGATGACTGCTTGAAGAAATAATTTGTCTTATAGTTTCAATTCTTCTTATAAGTTTTAGGTTTCTTAAAAAATTTTCAGTAGCTAAGTTAATCAGATACTGTATAAAAAAAGCCAGTAATATAATTAGTGCTACTTTAAAAAAACTTGGAACTATCCATGTTAGTAGGGTTTCAAAAAAGCTTTGTGAAAATGAGATAAAGCTGGACATAAGGTTATTCTATCAAATGGTTAATACTATCAATGTTTTTATTGTATTTTATCTATTGCTATAAATGCAGCTTTCTTAACATGAATGTCCTCATTTTCTAAATTTGTAATTGCCGTTAGAGCAGGAATAGCTGAAATAGCGCTTTGTCTAAATTTCCCAAGAGCTTTTGCAGACTCTTCTCTTATAAGTGGGTGCTCATCAAACAAAGATTTAATTAAAATAGGTAAAATCAAATCAAGTGGTTCTTTAATCTCACCAAGCGCAAAAACTACAAGACCTCTTGTTTTGTGATTTTCAGTTTTAGTCTCTAAAATTTTAATTAATTTTGGTACTGCTGGTGTTGAAAAATGTTGCCATGAAGCTAACTCTTCTATTGCAAGATTTTTAATTGTTAAATTAGTGCTTTCTAATTCTTTTATTCGATTTTCTAAAAGACTTCTGTCTATGGTTCTACCTGAAGAGCCTGTATCCAAATGACTATAAAGTGTAGAGCTATGAATTCTTCCAAACATTGGTTTTCTTTCAAAGAAAAAATTATAAAACAATCTTTCCTGAAGAAAAATTAAATTAAAATAAAGTATAAATACAAAGAAAATTCCTTAACGTTAAGAAGCAAATAAATTATCTCTAAACTTCTCAAGAGTTAACTTGAATTCTTTCTTTTCGTTGTCATCTAGTGCAGCACCTGAGTTTAATTTGTCTTCAAGTTTTTTATTATTTGCTGAGAAGTATTTAAACCATTCAGTTTTAAAGTTCTGAATAACCTTAGTATCTATGTTATCCAAAACACCTTCATTTGCTGCATAGATAACTGAAACTTGTTGTGCAACAGAAAGAGGTGAGTACTGAGGCTGTTTTAGAACTTCAGTAAGCTTTTGACCTCTCTTGATTTGTTGTTGTGTAGCAGGATCTAAGTCTGATGCAAACTGAGCAAATGCTTCCATTTCTCTAAATTGTGCAAGATCGAGTCTTAGCTTTCCAGCGACCATCTTCATAGCTTTTGTTTGTGCAGCACCGCCAACACGGCTGACTGAGATACCAGCGTTAATTGCAGGTCTGGTACCGGCATTAAATAAATCAGTTTCCAAGAATATTTGTCCGTCAGTAATGGAGATGACGTTTGTAGGAATGTAAGCAGAAACGTCACTTGCCTGAGTTTCAATGATAGGTAATGCAGTCATTGAACCATTTCCCAGCTTGTCGCTTAACTTTGCTGCTCTTTCAAGGAGTCTGCTATGTATATAGAAAACATCTCCAGGATAAGCTTCACGCCCAGGTGGTCTTTTTAATAAAAGACTCATACAACGATATGCCCAAGCGTGCTTTGTAAGATCATCATAAATGATCAAAACATGCTTTCCATTTTCCATAAACTCTTCACCGATTGAAGCGCCTGCAAATGGTGCTATAAATTGCATTGCTGGAGGATCTGTAGAAGCCGCAGTTACAATAACGGTGTATTCCATTGCACCGGCATCTTCTAAAATCTTTTTAATTTGTGCAACCGCACCTTGTCTTTGACCAATGGCAACGTAAATGCAGATAGGTCTATTAGTCTGGTTTTTTTGGTTCAGGATAGTATCAATCGCAATTGCGGTTTTTCCAGTTTGTCTGTCTCCAATAATTAATTCTCTTTGACCACGTCCAATTGGAATCATTGAGTCAATTGCAGCGATACCGGTTTGAAGGGGTTCACAAACGGATCTTCTTTTAATAATTCCAGGAGCGACACTTTCAATTGGTCTGAATTTGTTTGACTTGATCTCACCTTTTCCATCAAGTGGCTTACCAAGAGGGTTTACTACACGTCCTATTAGAGCATCGCCTACAGGTACGGATGCAATTCTTCCAAGTGTTTTTACCTGGGTTCCTTCTCTAACTTCTCTTGCATGTCCGAACAAAACAACACCAACACTATCTTCTTCAAGGTTTAAAACCATCCCTAAGGTTTTATCTTTATCATCAAATTCTAGAAGTTCACTGGACATCGCTTGTTCAAGACCATGAACCCTTGCAATTCCATCTCCAATTGAAATAACAGTTCCAACATTGCTTACGCTTAATTTCCCTTGGTATTGATCTATTTGTTCCTTTAATATGCTAACTATTTCATCTGTTTTGATTGTCATTGCTTCTTTAGACCCCCATCCTTTGTTTTAAATTTTCTAGCCTACTTTTAATACTTCCATCATAAACAAGATCGTTAATTTTAACCTTAATACCACCTATTAAAGAAGGTTCCATCTTTGATTCTATTTCTACCTTTTTATTAGATCCAATTGTATCTTCAATTCCTTGTTTTAATTTTTGAAGTATATTTGTGTCAATATCAACTGTTGAGTATACTTCAGCAATAATAGTCCCTTGAGATTTATTTACGAGTTTGTTGAATTGATTGTGTATCTCAGGAAGCAGGTTAAATCTTTTGTTATCAATAAGTAATAGCAAGAAATTTAAAATCTTTTCATTAATTTTTCCAGAGAACGTTTTTTTGATAATATTTTTTTTCTCTTCTTTTGAAACCCCAGGATTATTAAAAAAGCTCCAAGAGTCTTTAACTTGGCTTATTCCTTTGTCTAAGGTTTTAATTTCATTTAGCAATAACTCCTGGAATTGTAAGTCATTATTTGTTAACTCCATTAGAGCTTGTGCATAATTTCTTGTAATTTGTTGAGATTGCTTCATGTTCTTAATTCTTGCTTGGTTTATTTAACTCACTTACAAATTCCTCCATAAGTTTTTTTTGTACTTCGTGATTACTGGCTACTTTACTAAGAGCTTCTTCAGCCAACCTTATAGCAGATTCGCTTGCTGATTTTTTAATTGTTTGAACCGTTTCATCATAGTTTGAGCTTATTTCACGCTTAATCTTTTGGTTTATTTGCTCAAGTTCTTTTTCTGTATCCTCGTGTATTTGTTTTTTAATTATTTCAGCGGTTTTCCTAGCCTCAGATTTTATTTCTTCAATCTCAGAAGCAATATCCTCGGTCTTTCTTTGAATAGTGGAAAGTTCTTCTTCTGCTTTAATTTTGGCTTGTTTTGCATCTTCTAGCTCTTTGCTGATCTGTGTTTTTCTTTGATCGATCATCTTAGGAATAAATTTATTCCCAAGATAAACTAATGCAAGTGCCAGTATAAGAACATTTAAAAGGTTTGATTCTACTAAAACCTGCCAGGGACCAGTCTCGTGTGCTGATGTGTTGGAGTGTTGATGAGACGAAGACTCAGAGGCAAGAGCTAAGAGTTGAGGACTAAAGAGAAATTGAAGCATGAAGCATGAGGTATGAAACATGAAGGACAAAATAGGGCTTGTTCTTCCTGCCTCTTGCTTCTTTCTTCCGTTTTCTATCTTTCTAGTGTGAGCTGACAAGTGTTTTTTCTCCTGTTCCTAAAATTTTATTTGTAATGAGGTCAGTTAAAATCCTTATTTCTTTTTCAAGCTTTTGCATAACTATATTTTTCTCTTCATTAATCTTTCTAAATGATTCTTCTTTTTCTTTATTTAAACCTTCTAAAAGTTTAAGTATTTTTTCTTCTTTTATTTTTTGAGCTTGTTTTGTAGATTCCTGGATAATTTGATGTGCTTCATGTCTAGCTTCTTTGATTTTGTTTTTGTAGTTTTTAAACCATTCATCTGCTTTATGGGTTAGCTCTTTTGCTCTTGAATATTCGCCATCAATCAACTCTTTCCTTGACTCAATAACATTTCCTACAGGTTTGTATAAAGTCAAATTTAAAAGGTAGATAAAAACCAAGAAACTGGCTGCAAATATTACAAGAGTAAAGTTTATTTCCAATAACATAAAAATCAATTCTGTAGAGAAATGTTGCGACTTTTCCCTACAAGTAAATTATTGTAATTGTAAGAAGAGTAAAATTGCAATTAAGAAAGCAAACAAGCCAAGTGCTTCAGCAAGCGCTGCAAAGATAAGTGTATTTGCAAGTAATCTTCCTGTAGCTTCTGGTTGTCTAGCCATTCCTTCAAGTGCTTTGCTGGCTGCAAGTCCTACTCCGATAGCTGGGCCGCCAACTCCTGTTACTGCTAAACCAGCACCGATAGCTAATCCCATTTTTGCAAGTGAATCTCCGTGACCACCAACTGCTTCTGCAATTAAAACTGGATCCATGTTTTCCTCCAAATTTCCTATATAAAATCGATTTTAACCTTAAGGATTATAACATTAAGGAAATATGCAGTGCGAGTTTTAAACTGATAAACGTAATTTTATAATTTGTACTCAAAAAGAATTTTGTATTTGAGCTTATTTGTACATACTCTTGCTTTGAGAGATAGAATTAATCCATAAAGTATTGAGCTAATTTAAAAATGATATTCAAAAAATTAATATTAAAAAACTTCATGTCTTATTCAAACGCTGAAGTTGATCTTTCGGGTATACATGTTGCATGTTTAATTGGAGCAAATGGTGCCGGGAAATCCAGCTTGCTTGATGCTATTACATGGACTATCTGGGAAGAGGGAAGAGCTAGAACAGATGAACTTGTAAAACTTGGGACAGATGAAATGTCCTGTGAAGTTGATTTTTATATGGAAGACAATCTGTATAAAATTTACAGGTCAAGGAATAAAGGACTTAAAAATTCTCAAGGAAAATCAAACTTAGAATTTCAAATTTTTAATCCTAAGGATCAAACCTGGAAACCATTAACATTAAGTTCTACTCGTCAAACTCAAGAGTTAATTATAAAAACGATTAAAATGGATTATCCAACTTTTGTTAATAGTGTTTACCTGAAACAGGGTAAGGCAGATGAGTTTACTGTAAAAAGACCAAATGAGAGAAAACAAATCCTTGCAGATATTTTAGGACTTGAAGTCTATGACAAACTTTGTGAAGTTGCAAAAGAGGGAACAAGAGAAATTGAACAGGGGATATCTCTTGAACAGAATTTAATAGTAAGTTTGAATGAAAAGATCCAAAAAGAAGGAGAAGTAAGAACTCTTTTTGACAGTGTATTTGCTCAGGTTAGCGGAATAGATATTGAGCTTAATAAGATAAAAAATTTGCTTAATGCAAAGGAAAAAGAACTTAATGAAAAAAGAGAAAAGGAAAAACAAATTCAAACTCTTGAGAAATCAAAACAAAATCAGGAATCTTTAATTAAAATTCTTGAAGAGCAGCTAAAGAATACAAAAGAAAAAGAAACAAAATGCAAAGAGTTAATTGATAATAAATCAAAGATACTTAAGGAGCATGGGGAGTATGTAAGGCTAAAAGAAGAATATGAGATTACTGAAAAGAAAAGAGATGAATTTAATAAATTTACCCTTGAAAAAGCACATCTTGAGCAGGAACTAAAAGAAAAAATAAGTAAAACCGAACAAGATCTTGCAGTATATAAATCAAAATTAAAGGATAGGAGTTCTTCTAAAGATAAATTAGATGAAAAACTTAAAAATGAAAACAAGTTTAAAGATTTTCTTGTTAGAGCAGAAAATGAGATTAATAATTTTAAGAAATCTCAGGAGTTTTTAGCTAAAGTAGAAACCGAAGGTTTGGAATTAAAACATCAGAAAGAACTACTATCTCTTGAGTTTAAGAAAATCTCAGAAGATAGAAATGAAATTAAAAACAAAATTAAAACTTTATCTGAACATGGACATGCTGACCCTTGTCCCTTATGCAAAAGTCCTATAAATGATAAGAGTAAAGTGATTGAGCTTTATAACTCTGAAATATTAGCTCTGAATGAATGTGAAAGTTTGCTTAATGAAAAGCTTAATTCCCTGGAAGAAAAATTGGTTAAAAAGAGAAAAGAGCATTCTGAAGTAAAAGAAAGAATAAACAATTTTGGGAAAGTTGTAATATCTATTTTGCCCGAGTTAAGAGAAATAAAGCAGGAAGAAGTTAATCTTAAGGTTCTTGAAAAAGAAAATAGTGTTGAAATTGTTTCTTTCCTTTCCTCACAACTTGAGGTCTCAAAAAGTGAGTTTCAAAAGACAAGGGAACAGGTAGTGTTACTTGATAAGGAAATAAGTTCATTTCAAAATGAAATCCTCTCTTTGAATACCTTTTTAAGCAGCGGAACTTTAATAAAAGAAGCCGTGGGAAAAATAAATAAGGTTAAAAATGAAATTGAAAATCTGAAATATTCTTCTGAGTCATATGACTTACTCAGGACTGCTTTAAAGGAAAAAGAAAGTATAGTAACTTTATATGGTTCTTTGAATAATGCTGAGTCAGAGATTCTTGCTATTCAAAAAGAAGTAGAGACTTTGACTGTAAAAATATCTGTAGGTAGAAGTGAATTAAATGAACTTGATGCCCTTATAAAGGCAAATAAAAATCAAGTCCAAGATATTGATACTTTGATGAAAGAAGTAAACGAATTAAGGCAAAAAGAATTTAATGAAACTGAAAAATTGAATGAAAATAAAAAACAGCTTATTTTGCTTGAGCAGACGCTGGAAGAAATTCAGAATTCAAAGAAACTGTTGGAAGAGAAAGAATGTAAGATTAAAGATTTCTTAGATAAGAAAAAGGACCTTGAAACTTTAGAGAGAGCATTTAGTAAAAATGGTATTCAGGTTGCAATCATTGAAACGATTGTTCCTGAAATTGAAAAAGAAGCAAATAGAATCTTAAGCAGGCTTACTGAAAATCAGATGCATGTTGCGCTTAAAACAAAACGTGAAAAGAAAAGCTCAAGTGGAATGACAGAAACTCTTGATGTGGTTATTGCTGATGATGCAGGAACAAGGAATTATGAACTATATAGTGGCGGGGAGGCTTTTAAAATAAACTTTGCTCTAAGACTTGCATTGTCAAGATTGCTTGCAAATAGAGCTGGCGCAAAACTTCAGACATTAATTATTGATGAAGGCTTTGGTTCTCAGGATGATGCAGGGAAAGAAAGACTTATAGAAGTTATAAAGTCCATTGAAAATGAATTTGAATTGATTTTAGTAGTTACTCACCTTGATGAGTTAAAAGAAGCATTTTCTTCTCAGATACTGGTTACAAAGGATGAAAAGGGCTCTAAAGTCAGACTTGTAGCTTAACTCTTATTTTGTTCATAAAATATAAGAACTTGGTTAAATTTTGTTTAAGAAGATAAATTCTTTATACATAGTTGCTTTCTACTAATAAGAACTTCTATGTCAAATCAAGTACAAAACAATCAACTTTATTCCATAATTCAAGTGCTCGGAAAGTTGGCCACAAAGTATTCCAGAGATAATCCTGACACTCCACCAGAAACCGCAAGTACTCAGAGCTGTTTGCCTGATAGTGAAACAAGGCATCAGGCTTCATTAGCCAGGACTTTAATTAAAAATGATGAGCTTGCTAATAAGAGCTCTGTTGATCTGCATAAATGTGATCAAATACTTGATATTGTCAGTCAGGACGAAAATCTTAGTAAAGATGCAAAAGCACTCATTTTTCTTACTGGTTTAGCAACATATGGAGTAGATCTTAAGAATGCAGAAAAAGGTTCCATGCCATTTTATCAAGCACTTGATTTCATTATTACTAACAGAGAAAAAATACAAGAAACTTTTCCTGATTTTTTTCAAGGGAAATTCCCCAGTACAATGCATGAAGCATTTTTAAAGTTTAATTCAATCTTCCTTCAACAAAAAACAGCTAATCCGGGAGATATTTTACAAAACATAAATTTGTTGCAAGGAAAAAGTGAAATAGAATTAATAAATTTAGTTTCTGAAGTCTTAGATCATGCAGAAAATAATCAGGTTGTTAAAGAAATGCTTGCAGACTTTGATGGTAAATATCAAATATCCCGAATATTGAATAGCTTAACAGCTGCAAAACTGGAAGAAGCTGTTCCCAAAGTAGTTAAGCAAATAGAAGAAAATAAAGATCAGGCAAATAGAATGAGTGTTGTTATAAGAGGGACGTTGGCTGCAAATGGTTCTTTCTTAAAAGGAGCAGAACAACTAGTCTCAGATAAAACATTATTACCTAAGATTCTGCCAAAGGTTGTAACTAAAAAAGTATTTGAATCAGAAATGAAAAAAGAATTCCCTGCTTTGAAAGGAACCTCAGGAAACTTTGCCGGTGGTTTTTCTCCCTATTCTAATTTTGTAATATTGAATCTTGATGTACTTGGGGTTTATAAAGATACTTCTGTGCCTGAAGAAATGGCAGCACATGAAGCAGCAACACATGCTATAGAAGCATGGGCAAGAACTCTTTTGCCAGATTCAAAAAAACATGAAGCCGGAGTAGAAAGAGTAAAAATAGATCTCAGAGAGCCAGGGGAAGAAATCCTGGGTCCAAATGGTTTTTTTGAAGTGCCAACTTTTGCCTCTGTTGAGTTAAGAGATAAAGTAGAAAAGTTTATTTTAGAAATTATTGAAGGGGGACATCAGGACAAAGTCATAAAAACTTCATCTGATACTATTCCTGATTTTAAAGCTCCAGGAATGGATTTTGAAAGTACAAAATTAAATGATAAAGGACTTGAATTCTTAGATTCATTACTGGCAGATGGAAATTTTGTTGAACAGTTTAATTTTGATAGTGATAAACAATCTGCACACAAAGCTGCAAAAGAAGCTCTTAAAGAAACTATAGAAGGATGTATCTTTAGATATGAATTTACTGTTGGAAAACATTTTAATGGACAGATGGCTCATCCCCATGTTTCTTTAAAAACATTAGCATCTTTAGGTATTGATCCTAAGAATGTAGCATTAACTCCTGAAGGAGAAGCTCTTGGATTTAGATCAAGTGTAGATGCAATCGAAATATTTGAATATCAGGTGGGAATGAGTAGTTCCCCAGTAGGAATTAAGAAGTATAGAAAATGTAGTGAAGAGATGCGTGCTCAGGAAAGTCAGGCTAGATATGGACATGAGGTTGCGGTGAAGTCTGAAGAAGTCTTGAGGTCAAAAATGCCACCAAACGCAGATTTATTTATTGATAAGTCTCCAAAAATTAATGTGGCTGAGAAAGAAGAAAACCTTGCTATTATCAGCGGGAGAAATAATGCTGCAGCTATTATGAGAGAGTCCAGAAGAGAAGCCTCTGAGCTTCCACATGATATTGAACTTATAAAAACAGCTAACAAATTAAAAAGTCTTAAAAGTCAATTTACCGACATAGACCATAAAATATTAAATTTGTGTGACTCTCTTATGCCTGAAATTAAATCAAAATATAAAAGTAATAGCGGTACTTATATCATCCATCCTGCAAATGAACAAATAGTTCAACAGGCAAAAAATGCAGAAAACTATTCGCCAGATAAAAAAATTGAAAATCATGAATTAAATAGCAAAACTGAAGATACTCTGACTGAAAAGGATATAAGAAAAATGTTTGAATTTATGGAATTGATGCTTGCTGATAATTTACCTGAAAAGCTTAGTGATGCACAAGGAAGAAATTCTGCATTAGAAAAAGTATTTAAATTGAAAGAAAATATTGAAGCAATGGATCAAGGAGTAAGTAGGAAGCCAAGGCTTGATGATGAAACTGAAAAAGAAGTAAGTCTGTTAAAAGATTTAATTGATAAGCAAAAAGTGATCATTGATCAGATAAATGAAATAAAGAAAACACAAGGACTTAAAATCTTAGATCCTGTTTTTACTCTAAGTACTGACTCAGAACAAGCCAGATCAGTGCAGGATGATTATTTGTTGGCTAGTGCAGTTTTTGAAGAAACACAGGGTATTGTACAATCAATGCAAAGCGATATAGAAGTCATTGGTTTTTTAAGTAGTAAAAAAAGCGAGTAGCTAAACTTTTAAAGAAAACCTCATTAATGACTTGTTTTATGTTGTTTTAGTATTTGTAAATGGCAACACCTCTTGATAATAGTTGAGAATTTATTAAGCACTGTCTAAAAAATGCTTGATTTGTCTATAATTCAGTTATGAGATTCAAAGATGAATTTATGAAAACAATAGAAAAAACTCTTGAAAACCTTGGATGATAAAACAGAGACAATTTTAGTTACCCAATTTTTGGACAAATTTTCAAAGCTTGACAGGCCTAAAGTAGACTTTGAAAAAATTAAAAAAGCATTGGAATTTGCGTGTAAGTTACATGGTGGACAAAAACGGGTTAGTGAAGAACCGTATATTATTCATCCTATTGCAGTTGCAGAAATTCTAATTGATTTAAATTGTGATTCTGACACAGTTTGTGCTGGTTTACTTCACGATACTCTAGAAGATACTGCTATAGATATTGTCCAGCTTGAAAAAGAGTTTGGACCTGAAATAACAAAACTTGTTGAAGGTGTTACAAAGATCGGAAAATTAAGCTTTGTTTCTACTCAGGAACATCAGGCTGAGAACTTTCGTAAAATGCTTATGGCAATTGCTCTTGACATAAGAGTGGTTCTTGTAAAGATTGCTGACAGGCTTCATAACATGAAAACATTACAGCATCTCTCTCTTGAAAAGCAAAAACGCATTGCACAGGAAACCCTCGATATATTTGCACCTCTTGCAAATAGATTTGGTCTAAATAAAGCGAAAAATGAACTTGAAGACTTATCGTTTTTTTATCTTGAACCTGATAAATACAAAGAAGTTGAAAGACTTGTAATGGGAGACAGAGAATATAGTGAAAAGAAAATAAAGGAAATAATATCAAAGATAAAAACAGAGCTTGAAAAGTCAGGAATTAAAGCTGAGATATATGGTAGACCAAAGCATTTATACAGCATTCATAGAAAAATGTACAGACTTGGAAGCAAAGAACTCTATGATTTGCTAGGGATAAGGATTATTGTTGAGAGAGAAAGACAGTGTTATGAAGTAATGGGAATTATTCATGATCTATTCAGACCGATACCAGGGAAGTTTAAAGATTATATTGCTATTCCAAAAACAAATATGTATCAATCTCTTCATACAGCGGTTGTAGGACCTCATGGAAGACCTGTAGAGATTCAAATTAGAACAGACGAAATGCATCAGATTGCAGAGTATGGTATTGCTGCGCACTGGAAGTATAAAGAAGGTGGTTCATCTAAAAAAGCAGATGATATGTACGATGAAAAACTTGCTTGGATTAGGCAGTTAATAGAATGGCAAAGTGACTTAAAAGATCCTGAAGAATATATTGATGCAGTAAAACTTGATTTTCTTTCAGATGAAGTCTTTATTTTAACTCCAAAAGGTGAAGTAATTGATCTTCCAAGGAATTCAACACCAGTGGATTTTGCATACAGAATTCATACTGATATTGGAAATAGATGTATTGGAGCAAAAGTAAACGGAAGAATGGTTCCGTTAGAAACTAAATTAAAAAATGGAGATATTGTAGAAATTGTTACTGGGAAAAATGCTCATCCAAGCCTTGATTGGTTGAACTATGTGGTGACAAATTCTACAAAGAATAAAATTCGCCAATGGTTTAAGAAACAACATAAAGATGTTCATGTTGAACAAGGTAGAAAACTTATTGAAAATGCTTTTGGAGAAAATAAAATAGATGAGATTTTTGCATCAGATGACTTTGATGAAGCGATAAGAAAATTAAACAGAGCAACAAAAGAGGATTTACTTTCTTCATTAGGATGTGGTGATGTATCAATATCTCAGCTTAAAGGTAAATTAAAGAGATTCTTGCCAGAAGAAATTGAAGAAGAGAATATTTATGTTTCTGAGAGAAAGGCAGAAGAAGAAATTGCAGCTCTAGATGGGATGTTACATCATTTAGCAAAGTGTTGTTCTCCTCTTCCAGGAGAAGATATCGTAGGTGTTGTTTCTAAGGGTAAAGGAATAATAGTTCATAGGAATGACTGTCAAAATCTGGATATTGTTGAAAATGACAGAATAATTCCAATTCAATGGCAAGGTACAAAAAATAAATCTTATAGTGCTGCAATTGAAGTAGAGTGTATTGATAGAGTAGGAATCTCAAGAGATATATTAAATAAAGTTGCAGATGAAAAAATAAATGTTCGGGATTTAAGACTTGTAGGAAGAACTACAAATGATACAGCAGTAATAAAAATTGTAGTTGAAGTGACCGATCTCCACGATTTAAAAAAAATAATGTCGAGTATAAGCAGAGTTGGTGATGTATTAAATGTGTTTAGATCCGGAGAATATAAACGCTCAGCTTTATTTAAGAAAAAAGCAAATGGAAAAGACAAGTCAATTGAAAAAATTGATAATAATTAATCGCTAATTGATTTTTGTAATAGCTTGGAATAAAAGAACAAAGAATAAAATATAAAAGAAACTATTTGAAAAAATTAAAAATTTCCCAAACGATTCCCACATTAAGAAATTCATGAATTACCCCCATTTTGCTCTGTATAATTAATATTAGTTACCAGAATCTTTCTTTTGTTCCGGTGAGTACTTTGTAAACATCAGGTTACTTGGACAGTCTCCGGTTACTACCTTGTATTGTTTTGAGTTCTCAGGACATTTTGGATCTTCTACATATTTGCAGCTATAAACAACCTGAAACCCATCATCATTCTCTTTGCTGCAGCAACAAATACTGAATACAGAAGGTGGTCTGTTTGAATCTGAGACATCATAGTAGTTTGAGTCTTCAGCATAAGAAGACAGGGTTAGATTAAGAAAAACGATAAGCAAGGCCAGTAATCTTATTGGCCAAAAAATTATTTTTTTCAAGTTTTCTCTTTTTTTCTTACTCATGCCAGTGACCTAGTGTTACTACAGGGTTATACCCAAGGTTAATTAAGGGTTAAATAAGGCAAATAGATGATTTGTCAGTACTTTAATTATAAAAAGCATTACCTCCCGGTTATGTGACATTTAGCACAAAAAGAGGGGAAGTTTCCTTAAGAAATCAATGATAAAAACCTTTTAAGGGGTAATCCAACTACATTAAAGTAATCTCCCTGGATTTTTTTTACTAGTTTCTTTCCTTTGCCCTGAATTGCATATGCTCCGGCTTTATCCAAGGGCTCTTTTGTCTTTATGTATGAAAGGGCTTCATGCTTTAAGATTTTTTTCATATATACCTTTGTGGTTTCGGAATCAGAAATTATATATTTTTTCTTTAGGTCAATTAACCCAATTCCAGTGTGAACTTTATGTTCTTTATTGCTCAGTTTCAGGATTATATTTAATGCATCCTTTTTGTTTTTTGGCTTACCAATCATCTTTTTTTTATATTCAATAGCAGTGTCAAACCCAACAATTATTTCATTTCCCTTTAGTGACATATTGAGGCAAACCCATAATGCTTTTGCAAGGCTTAGGATTTTAACTAGCTTTTTTGGACCAAAGGTTTCAAATTTACGCATTAGCTTGTTTTCATCCAGATCAGGTTTCGCTACAACGAAATTCAGTCCTATTTGTTTTAATAGCTTTATTCTACGGGGAGAGGCTGATGCAAGGACAATCTTTCTATTTCTTGAAAAATTGTATCTATGATTTTTCTTTTTTTTTGACATTTACTCTTTTCCTACTTGCTTCATTCTTCTATCCTTTGCTACCATAATATCTGATGTTCAACCTTGATAAAAAAGTTATTACGGGCTTATTTCTTTTAGTTATATCTTTGTTAACTATTTCGAATAGTATTTGTGCAGAAATTGATAATCCTCCTCCACCATCAAATCCACCAAAAAAAGATAAGAAAGAAGTTATAAAAGAAGAAATTAAATCTCTTGTCTGGACTGAAACTTTAGATTTTCAAGACTTTATTCTTTCACCTGATTATTTAGAACTTAAGAGCAAGATTAAAGAATATAAAAGAATCTTTACTAATAGATCTTGGTGAGATTGATAAAGCAAAAATTATATGGGAGAAAGCTGTAGAAGATTTTCACGCAAACGAAACCCCCAAGATTTATAAAGCCTGGATTGATGCAAGACAAGGAAGATATAAAGATGCAAAAAATGCCTGGTATCCTATAGTTAAACAGAAAATTGATCTTGGAATAATTGGACTGGGTGCAAGGATTTGGCTTCCTTATCATACTGACTCATTGATTGGGCTTTATCTTATAAAAGATTATCTTCCTGAAAATGAAAGAGAAGAAGTATCAAAAGCTGTAGATACGGTAGCAGGAGTGTTTCCACAAAATCCAAAATTTGCAGCAATTATAGTAAATGAGTATTTAAAATCTGGACAGCTTAAAAAAGCAGCTCTGGTGTTAGCTGATGTTTTAGCAGCTAATCCTGACGACTCTCCTTTAATAACACTTCTTGGAATTGCACAGTTGCTTACGCATAATAATGATGAAGCACTTAATTTGTTTAACAAAGCAAAAGAAGCAAATCCAAATCTCTTTACTGCACGTGTTATGAAAGCAAGAACATTATTTGCATTAAATAGAGAGAAAGAATCTTTTGAAGAACTTGATGAAGTAATGAGATTAAACCCAAGATTTACAGTTGCAGAAAATAAAAAGAAGAAATATCTTTCTCAAAAAAGTTATATAGTTTCAAAGAAAGTAACAGTAGAAAAAGAAATTGAAGAACCAAAAAACATTGAAAATAAAGACTTAAAAGAATCTCCAGATTTAAATAAAGCTTTTGTTCCTAAGAATTAAATTTTATAACAACACTCAGATTGGTCAAAATCAATAATTCCTCCTAAATGTAGTATTAGCTATTTCTAGAATATAAAGATTTAAATTGTAAGGAAACTTATTGGTGATAGCATGTTGTCAAATGTAAATAAGAGGCATTATTTTACGCCTTTAATTCAATATGAAAAATTTAAAATTTCTATTTCTTATATTTATATTTAATACATTACTTTTTGCAAGTAATAATATTTCGGTATTTGCAGTCCAGTTGGATAAACCTGCAGGTAGAATAGTAAGTCTTTCAGGGACAGTTACTATTCAGAAAAAAGGAATATCATCTCAGGCAAAGCCTTTTCAAAGCCTTGATGCAGGTGATGTGATTATAACTGGAGCATCTTCAAGAGCTGCAATTTTGTTGCGAGATGAAAGTTTGATTAAATTAAATGAACATTCACAAATTACTGTTAAAAATGTTTTATCTGCTATAAAACCCGTTTCAACTGGAGGGGTAGATAAAACTCAATTACAACAGGACTCAGGGGAAATGTGGATTAGAACAAAAAATCGACCTGGCAAACTGGAAATAGACACAAAGTCAGGTTCAGCAGCAATTCGTGGAACAGAATTTACTATAACAGCGAATGACAATAAAACTTTATTGACTCTTTTAGATGGACAGGCAGAGTTAGCAAATTCTTTAGGCACTGTTTTAGTAGCTAAAAATGAGCAAGGGGAAGCCACTCCGAATACAGCTCCTGTAAAAAGAACTATTACAGTTGAAGAAACAGAAAATGCTGTTCAGTGGATTTTTTACTGGCCTCAAAATTTGAAACTAAAAGAAGAAGTACAAGACACAAGCCTTGAAGTCCTTACAGAAAATTACAATACTAATCCAACTCAAGCAGAACCAAAAACACTACTTGGAATTAAAAAACTAATAAGTGGAAAATATGAAGAAGCCCTTAAGTTATTTGATGAAGCAAATCAAATAGATCCAAATTCAGCGACAAATAATTTAATGAGAGCAAGAGCACTATTTGTTTTACACAGACAAAAAGAAGCTCTTGAAGTAGTAGGCAAAGCAATTGAGCTAGACCCATCCTGGAATATTCCCAGAGCAGATAAGAGTAAGTATCTTGCAGCTCAGGGAGATCTTGTTTTAGCAGAGAAAGAAGCAAAGAAGGCTCTTGAACTTAATCCGGTCTCCCCTGAGTCTCTTATTAGTCTTGGGGAAGTTCAGTATGCATTTGGGAGAGTTAAAAATGCGGCTGAAAATTTTGATAAAGCATTGAATGAAGATCCAAACTTAGCAGAAGCACACTTAGGAAAAGGGAAAGCATTAATAAGTCAATTCCATAACAATGAAGCAGTTGATGAGTTCTTAAGCGCAGTTCTTCTTGAGCCTAATTTAGCAAGAGCACATCTTTATTTAGGACAAGCATTTTATCAAAACCGTGAAACAGAAAAAGCAATTACAGAAATAAAAGCAGCTCAGGAGCTTGATCCTAAAGATCCTCTTGTTTTAAATAGTTTGTCTGTTATTTATGATGTTGCACATAGATATGGTGAAGCTCTTGAGTTGGATGAAATGACAATTGCAATTACTCCGAACTTACTTGAAGCAGGAGCCAGACAAAGTAGAAACCTTTCAGTGGCAAGTGGAAATCTTGGTATTGAGCCGCTTAGATTTGGATTAACTGACTGGGCATTTTTTCAGGCAAATAAAGCACTAAGAGAAAACCCAATTGATGGAGCCAGTCATATTACTTTAAGTACCATATATAACAGCAATAGTGTAGAGCCTGTTATTCCAAAAGGTGATAGTGCTGGTGTTGCTCAGGCGCAGTTAAGCACAGGACAGGTCAGGGGATTAAAAGGTACCAATCTTACAGGGATAAATGCAAGAACATCAACAAATGAATTTAATAATGGATTTGACTTTGCTTCTGATTCAGAAAGAGTAGTAGGAAGACTATTAAGCCCCAGTATTATTGGTTCACCAAATGGAAGATATAGGTTTTTTAGAGCACCTGAACTTTATGTTACTACTAACGGTTTTTTTGGTTATAAACAGACTTCTCTTTTAGATGAAGGTTCAATTGCTGCAAATGGATATCTTGGAACACCGTGGAATATTTATACAAATAGTGAATTTAAAGGTGGGTATGTCAAAAATCTACTTGGAGACATAACTGGAAGAGGAAACAGGTCATTTTTTAAACAGGATCTTGCATTTAGCCCTACTAAAAAACTAGATATTATTTCATCATATACAAGAGCTGATGTTAACATGCGAGTCTTTGACAAAAAATTTCCCAAAGGTAGATCACTTTATACTCCTGATTTAAATGATTTTGATGTTGCTTTAAATTATCACCCGAATACACACAACACGGTTTTAAGCAGATTTTTTGGACAGGTTACATCAACAAGGTTAGATGGAAATACTCCTGAGCTTGGTGCTTTAATGTCTTTTGCAGGGGTTTTCCCAAGAAATTATGGATTTCAAACCAGGTTTCTTTCAAATTATAAGAAACAAAAACTTACTTATGGTGCTGAGTTAATCCATTCTCAAAATCCTGCACAGGTAAGAACAGATTTCTTTAGCATGGGAATTGTCCCACCAATACAAACAATTGCATATTTAAAGGAAAAGTCTAAGTACGATATAGTAACTGCTTATTCACAGGATTTATATAGAGTAAATAAAAAAACAGATGTAGTTTTAGGACTTAGATATGATCAAATTTTTCAAAAAACAAATGATACTTCAATTGCTCAAACATTAACTGATGGAATGAGTTCAAGTATTGATTCATTTGATAGGAGAAATACTGACAGGGTTTCAATTAGTCCTCAGGCAGGTGTTGCATATAACCTTGGTGAAACTACTGTTCTCAGATTAGCATCCCAGCGCAAAGCTTTCTATAATACTTTTTTACCTGAACTAGCTCCACAAGATGTTGCCGGGATTTTATTCAGTAATCAGGGAGACTATTTTACAAGGGGTACAGAAGGATGGGAACATGCAGCTAGCATAGAGCAAAGACTTCCTTTTAATGCTTTTGTCAGGTTTAAACCATTTTATAGAAGGATGCAGGTTAAAGATTTTGATAGTCTTAGCTATCAATCTCAAAAGGTTAGAAATGCTGGTTTTGAAGTTAGCTATAATCAGCTTTTTTATAAGCAAGTTGGATTTTTTGCAAACTATGTTTATCAGCATGTAAGAAACAAAACACCGTATAAAGTATTTGATGATTTAACAAGTACATTGGTAGCAGTAAATGGAACGATTCCAACCTTGCAGGTGCCAAATAGATTCCGTTTTGGATGGACGTGGCATAGCCCTTCTGGATTTAGCTTGAATTATATAAACACTTATATTGGTCCTAAATTTGGAAGCTTAGGGAATGAAGGAAATAAAATTAGAGGGTATTTTCTTGGAGATGTAAATGCGACTTATGAGTCTCCCAGAACAAAGAGTTATTTAATAACGTTTGGTGTAAACAATATTTATGGAGCAGCTTTCAGGCAATCTCTTAGAGAAAGAGATCCAGGAGTTACTTTCTACGGAAATTTTGAAATAAGAGGAGTGATTCCTTTTAGTCGCTATTTTTGGAAGTAACTTAGGGATAAAACTTTTTGAGGCTATGTCATTGCGAGGAGCCCAAGGGGCGACGTGGCAATCTTATTTATATATAACAATTTTGAGCAGGACAATAAATTGATAACGGTCAGGTGAGATTGCTTCGCCCGCTCAAGTGGGCTCGCAATGACATTTATACTAGTTTATCCTCGATTTGTTAGCACACCTGGAAGTAGCTTATAATTAATAATATTGTGAATAACTTACAGGTTTTATTTCCAAATATAATACTAATCATTGTCTATGTTTTAATAACTCTTGAAAAACTCCCAAGGGTTGTTCTTGCATTACTTGGTGCAAGTTTGTTGCTTATATTCAGGTCTGTTACGCAAGAAGAGGCTTTTCACTATATTGATTTTAATGTGATCTTTCTTCTTGTAGGAATGATGATTCTTGTAAATATTCTGAAAGAGACAGGTGGGATAAGATGGCTTGCTATATGGACTGCAAAAAAAGTAAATGGAAGCGGAGTTTTGCTTATGATTTACTTTGCTTTTCTAACAGCATTTGTTTCAGCGTTTCTAGATAATGTAACAACGGTGCTCCTTATAGGAGCAGTAACAATTGCAATTGCTAAAGATTTAAAGATAAATCCTGTCCCTTATTTAATTACACAGGTAATTGCTTCAAATGTAGGTGGTACTGCTACTTTGATTGGTGATCCTCCAAACATTATGATAGGTTCTGCTGCAGGGTTGGACTTTAACCAGTTTATCTTTCATCTTACACCAGTGGTTTTAATTATTCTTCCTGTGAACATTTGTACTTTATATTTTATTTATAAAGGTCAGTTGAATATTTCAAATACTGCAAAAAAAGAACTGGAAGAAATGTCACTTAAAGGAGTGGTTACACACAAAAAACTTTTAATTAAGACGCTAGTTGTAATCTCTTTTGTTATTTTGGGATTTTTCTTTCATGCATCTCTTGGACTTGAAGCAGGAACGATTGCACTTGCAGGAGCAAGTGTTCTCTTGATTTTTGAAAATAAGAAAGATATCTGGGATGATGTTGAGTGGACTACAATTTTCTTTTTTATAGGACTTTTTATAATAGTGGGTGCTGTTGAAAAAGTGGGTACGATACACTATCTTTCAGAACTCGTCTTTAAATTAAGTAAAGGATCTTATGAAACTACTGTTATTGCTATTTTATGGATGTCTGGGGTTTTATCTGCTCTTCTTGATAACATTCCATATACAGCTACTATGATTCCTCTTATAAAAAATCTTGGAACTCATTATCAGGATTTAAAACCACTATGGTGGGCGCTCTCTCTTGGGGCATGTCTTGGCGGAAATGGAACATTGATAGGAGCCAGTGCAAACATTATAGTTGCAGATATGGCGAATAAAAGCAAACATCCGATTACGTTTATGGAGTTTTTAAAAGTAGGCTCAATTGTAATGATTGAAGCTTTAATTATTTGTAGTGTTTATTTATGGGTTAGATATTTAAATTAGTAAGTTGTTTTTTGAATACTGTTTATTAAATCATCAGTTTTTTTCTTTATTAATTGAGGTAGTGTGACATAAAAGTTTATTTGAATTACATGGTTTAGTTTGTTTTCAGCCGGTGATTGTGGATTTATAATTTGAAAATTATAGCCAAAATCAGCATTAATATAGTTGTTAAATCTTCTGTTTAGCCCTACAAAAAACCAATTTCTATCAAAACCTGCATTGTGCCCTGGATGGCTTGAATTTAAAAAAAACCAAAATTCATCCCATGTGATAAATGACCATTTTTTTTCTTTACCTAAAGGAATAGACACTCCAAGAAGATATCTTGGACGAACTCCTACTCCAGGATTTCCATGTGTAAAGATTTCCTCTAGTCGCAATCTATTCCTAAGATTAAATCTGGAAAAGGGTTTAATATGCTCAACTTGTTCCCAAATTCTCTGATCGTTGTTAAATCGTGGATTAAAAGTTGGATTCCAGGAGTAACCCTGTGAAACAGTCAAATGTTCAGTAAGTTTGTAGTAAATAGAAGGTCTTAAAAAGAATTGATCAAATTTATTGGTTTTATTATTAAATTGTAATCTCGGACTTGCCTCAATTACGCTTCCCCACTTATCTGTAACGGGAATAGTAAACCATTCGGGAATCCAGAGTCCCAATTCATTTTCTACAGCAAATGAAGGTGTTGCTGTAAGCATGAATTGATAAGTCAAAAATACTACAGATGTACAAATAATTTTTTTCATACAATGCACTGTTAACAATGACGAGATTAGCCTAAATTTATTCCACTTATTAATAAATAACAAATTATGTCTTAAAATATTTAAGATGTTCACCAAAATCAGTCTTACTTTAATATTGTTTTTTTATTGTTCTTGTGTTGCCATTGCCCAGCAAACTATTTTTAATGTCCCTTCTGCTGACTTAGTGGAGAAGGGAAAGGTATTTGTTCAGCATCAGTCATCATTTTCAAATAAATTTGGAGAGTTTGATAATAATTTCGTATATGGCTTAGGTATGAATACTGAGTTTGATTTGACATTGTTTAATGTTGGTACAAAAAATATTAGAAATGAAGTACTTGGGGTCGGGTTTAAAACTGTTTTACCTTTACATGAAAGGAGCCAAACAAAACTTACATTTGGACATTTAATCCCTGTTTCTTTAAGAGGAGATGGTGTTGGCGGATATAGTTATTCGCACTTAAGTACAGTCTTACCAAAACTAGGCACAAGACTTACATCTGGCATTGCAATCGGAACTACTACATTATTTAATCGTGATACCGTTTGTTTTATAGGTGGAGTAGAGCAGCCTATCACTAAAAGATTTTATGTTGTTCTTGATTATTATTCAGGTAAACATTCCAGTGGTTTTTTGATTCCTGGATTTTACTATGTATTTGATCCAAAGTTTATAGTTTCAGCAGGTTATAAAATTAAGAATAACAGTAGCAATGGATATAATGGCTTTATAGTGGAATTATCCAAATTTTTCTAGCGTTAACTTGACTTTTTCTTCTTAAGAAAGTTAAAGAATAAAATAAGAGTATAGTACGTTATAGAAGTTAGGCAGGGTAAATGTTTTCTTGGTTAAAAAGAAAAAGCTTTGAAAAATTAATTCAGGTTCACCTGGACAGTTTAATGCAGTTGGCCTATATGAAATGCGAGAATAGAGAATTAGCAGAGGATCTTGTTCAGGAAACATGTGTAAAAGCTTACAATTCTTTTTTAAAAAAGCATGAAGAAATTAAAAGTCCCAAAGCCTGGCTTTTTAAGATACTAATTAATACTCATATTGATTTCACAAGAAAAAAGCACTTAAGCATTGTTGAACTGGATACCGTCGATCTGGAAGATCAAAGAGATAATTCTAATGTAGGTGATACAGCCTTCTTTTATAAGGACTTAAATGAAGCCCTCAAAGAATTAAGACCAGAACAAAGAATCTTAATTTATCTTGCAGATGTCGATGAGCATTCATATAAAGAAATCTCTGAACTCCTGAATATTCCTATTGGTACAGTAATGTCCCGTTTATATAATGCCAGACAGAATTTAAGAAAACTTCTTGCAAAAAAAGGCTATACAAAAGAATCTCTGGAGGTATCTAGATAGATGGATTGTAAAAACACAGAATTATATATAGATGCCATTCTAGATAATGAACTATCCGTTAAAGACAATCTGGAAGTTTTATCACATATTAGGAGCTGCAGTGATTGTAAAGAAAAATGGGATTTAAATGAAGAAACCAGAGCAGAATTAAAAATATTTGTTGGTTCAATAAAAGCCTCAAAGAATTTACAGAAAGAAATAGTTAAAAAAAATAATTACAAAAATAAAAGATTTTATTTTAGACCAGCTTTTATATCAGCCTGTATGATTCTTATGCTCTCAATTGGATTTTTCTTTAATTATACTTACCTGCAGTTTCCGCAATTGCATGAGTTACATAATGTAGTAGATTACCAATTAATTTCAAATGACATTGAATTACTATCAAAACATATAGGCATAAATTTAAATAAAGAGCATTTATCAGCTTTTGAAGAAGGAATGTTTAGCCCACATGGAGCGGTTAATATAAACAGACCCTTTAACAAGGATATAAAAATGATAACTTTGAAAAATGATAAGGGACATAAAATATCTTTGTGTTTTTTACCTAAAGGATATAAAATTTCAAATCTTAATAAAACTCAAGTAAATGGTGTAACAGTTCATCATGGCAGTAAAGATGATTTTCATTTTGCTTACTGGGAGAGTAAAGTTATGGATATAGCTTTAGTTAGTCAGGATTTAAATCCAATTGAGATGATTGATCTTGCTGAACCTCTGATCAATGAGGTTTAAGAGGTGTATTACTGTTTAATTTTCTTTATATAGAAAGGAATAAATTTAATGATTATTCGTCTAAATTTAGTGTGAATGAAGCAATATTATTACAGTTTTCTTTTTTACTTTTTATTTTTGGTGCAATATCGGCATTAACTTTAAATTTCTTCTCTAAAAAGCTAAGCATTGTTTGTTCTTCTGTAATCGGAATTATCGGTTCTAGTTTGTCTCTTATAAGTTCCATATTAATTCTTCTCCATAAGAGTAAATTAGTTTTTAGTTTGTATTTTATAAAACCTATTGGACCACTTGAACTTATAGTAGATCCTTTAGCTGCATTTTTTATTCTGCTTATTTCAATGCTAAGTATTCCAGTGTTAATTTACTCCATTGGATATCTTCAGGCAGAATATATGGAAAAAAATGTTGGTGTATTGGGTGTTTTGTACCATTTATTTATCCTATCTATGATTCTTGTAGTTTGTGCTGCAAATGCATTTTTATTTTTATTTTTATGGGAGTTAATGACTTTAATATCGTTTGTTTTTGTGATTTCAGACACAAAAAGTATTGAGTCGCAGAAAGCCGGATTTATTTACCTTTTAATGACACACATTGGACTGGCATTTTTATTATTTGCTTTTCTTATATTTGCCAAGTATTCAGGAAGTTTTTCATTCTCATCTTTTCAAAGCGTCAGTCATGGGTTGCCCAATAACCTAAAATCCATTTTATTTATTTTTATGCTTATTGGATTTGGGACTAAAGCAGGATTGATTCCTTTACACATCTGGCTTCCCGAAGCACATCCTGCTGCACCTAGTCATATTTCAGCACTCATGTCTGGTGTAATGATTAAAACTGCTGTTTATGGCTTACTCAGATTTGTATTTGATTTTCTTTCCCCTTTTCCTTACTGGTGGGGATTAACCCTTGCAGTATTTGCCATTATCACTGCAATGCTTGGAATAATATATGCTTCGCTTGAAAATGATCTTAAGCGTATGCTTGCTTTCAGTAGCATTGAAAATATGGGAATAATTTTACTTCCTCTTGGTATTGGAATGATATTTTTTGCTTTTGATCAAAAAGAACTTGCAAGTCTTTGTATAATTGCTTCTTTATTTCATTCACTGAATCATTCGCTTTTTAAAAGTTTGCTATTTATGTGTGCTGGTTCAGTCATTTCTGTTACTCACACAAGAAACATGGAAAAATTAGGCGGATTGATAAAACTAATGCCGCAGACATCAATGTTTTTTCTCGTCGGAGCACTTGCAATTTCGGCATTTCCACCTTTTAATGGATTCTTAAGTGAATGGCTTATTTACCAGATACTTTTTTCATCTTTTCAGATTCATTCACAAGCAGTTAAAATTTTTGCTCCTGTTTGTGGAGCACTGCTTGGATTTACAGGTGCAATATGTGCAGCTACATTTGTAAAAGCTTTTTCAAGTATTTTTTCAGCTATGCCGAGAAGTCATCAGCCTGTACATGCTCATGAGGTTTCCTTATCAATGAGGCTTGGAATGGGTATTCCAGCAGTATTTTGTTTATTTGTTGGAATTGCCCCCTTTGCAATAATGCCACTCTTACAGAGTGCTAGTGAAGCGGTTATACATACCAACATTAAATCAAATTCGTTTTTTGCAAACAATCTGTTGATCAATCTTGGAGCTAATCATTTTGCGGCACTTTCACCAGGATTGATTTTTGCATTGCTTGTATTCTTTTTTACTATGTTTTATTTTTTATGTAAAATGGTTGGAAATAAAATGCCAATAAGAAAAGATGAAACGTGGAGCTGTGGTGTAACACCAAAAGCGGAATTTGAACATACTCCTACAGGATACAGTCAGCCTTTTGGAGTAATTTTTAGAGAACTATATACCCCTGAAAGTTTTTATTACAAATATATTTATCTTCCGGTTGTAAATGGGCTTATAAATATTTCTCACAGAGTGAAACCTATACAATCAGGTAATTTACAGCTTTATCTGGCTTATATCTTTATTACTTTGATTCTTTGTTTGGTATGGTTGAGGTTATGAACATATTTTTATTACAAACGGTTTTACTTGTATTTATTCAGTTGTTTCTGATACTTATTCTGTCACCATTCATTAATACGTTGATGAAAAAATTAAAAGCTCTTTTGCAGGGACGTATTGGACCACCTCTTATGCAAGGATACTACGATCTTTCTAAGTATTTTCAAAAAGAAACTGTTGTCTCTAATCAGACTTCACCTATTTTTCTCATTACACCATTTGTTGTTTTTTCAGCAACACTTCTTGCAAGTTTATTAGTGCCTACCTATATAACTATTACACCTTTGTTTATTCTTGGAGGAATTATTCTTTTAGTTTATTTATTTGGCCTTGCAAGATTTTTTATGGCACAGGCTGCAATGGAGCCTGGTAGCGGATTTTGTGGAATGGCAAGCAGTCGCGAAATGATGCTTGCAATGCTTATTGAACCGGTTCTTTTACTTTCTTTGTTTGTTCTAGCGTTGATGGCAAAAAGTACAAATTTACCAAACATTGTAAACTGGCTCTCAATACAGGGAATACACTTGTTTACACCTACTTATGTTCTTGCAGTGATTGCTCTTCTAATAGCCGGAATTGCAGAGATGGGAAGAGTACCATTTGATAATCCTGAAACTCACTATGAACTAACCATGATTCATGAAGGGATGTTTTTAGAATATTCAGGAAAGCTTCTTGGCATGATGATCTGGGCAAGCTGGATAAAACAATTATTAATTTTATCTCTACTTGCTAATTTTATTTTTCCATATGGATATTCTGCTTCTGCTAGTCTTCCAATACTTTTTACTGGGTTGTTATTTTATTTTGCAAAGGTTGTAATTGTCTGCTTAATTGTTGTGCTTGTTGAAACTGTAATTGCTAAAGTCAGACTATTTAGAGTAAAAGATATTCTTATAGCTTCTTTTGTCATTTCAATAATTGCACTTGTTATAAGTATTAGTAAAGATACTGGAGGACTTGGATTGTGATTTCATTGATAAACAATTTTCTCTCAATACAAACAATTCAGCAGTTGACCAGTTATATTATTGGCATTGTTCTTGTTATAAGTATTTTAATGGCAGGGTGTCGACGCCTTGAAACAATGGTAAGGCTTTTTATTTTTCAATCATTTGGGCTTGTACTCATAATGCTTTTTGCCGGTGCAATCAGTCACAATAAGGATGCTTTTTTAATAAGCGGGATTACTTTTTTTGGAAAGTGTTTTTTAATCCCGTGGGTTTTAATGTTTGTTTTACAAAAGATCAAAATTAACAGAGAAGTAGAAACCTATATTAGTCTTCCTACCTCAATGCTTCTCATCTGCTGCTTAATAGCACTTGTTTTTGAACTCACCACTAATATTGAAATCAGAAAAGAAGTACATGTTTTATCTACAAATTTATTAAGTGCCTCTATATCAATGATTTTAATTGGTTTATTTATTATGATGACTAGAAAAAAAGCATTTGTACAAATAATGGGACTTTATGTCATGGAAAATGGCATTCTTGCTCTTACTGTAGACACCATTTTTGAAATGCCACTTGTTGTAGAAATGGGGATTTTTCTTGATCTTTTAATTGGGGTTTTAGTAATGGGGGTCTGGGTTTATCGCATTAAACAATCTTTTGACACTATAAATGTAGAAGAGCTAAGAAAGTTGAGAGGATAACAAAATGGTAATAGTTCTCTTATTTATTATCCCAATTATTACAGGACTACTTTGTTTAGTTCCTAAAAAGCGGTATTTGATTGGAAGAATTCAGACTCTTGGTATGTTTGCTTTATTTCTTGACGGACTTATAGTTGTAAAGAATATTTTAAATGGTAATTCTGTTTATGCATTTAAAGATGTAATTTATCTTGATGCTATAAGTGGGATAATGATTTTTTTAATTTCTTTTTTAAGCTTTCTTTCATCATTGTATTCAATTGCTTATATGGTTAATGAAATTGAAGAAAAGATTCCAAGCGAGTGGAAACTTAAGGGATATTATTTTTTATTAAATCTTTTTATCTTAACAATGCTAATGCTTGTGACAACAAATAGTATTGGCATTCTTTGGATTTCCATTGAATTGACCACCCTTGTTTCAGCATTTTTAGTAGGCTACTATAACAAAGAAACACCTGTTGAAGCAGCATGGAAATATATCGTTCTCTGCACAGTTGGTATTGCTTTTGCAATGATTGGTATTGTTTTACTTTATTATGCTGTAACCCATGCAGGAGGCTTAAGAGAGCAAGGTTTAAATTGGAATTATTTAATAACAATTGCACATAAATTAGATCCAAATTTAATGAAAGTAGCTTTTGTTTTCATTTTA
>JAHFBE010000021.1 GCA_023250205.1 Candidatus Melainabacteria bacterium
AGGTTATAAAGAAAGCAATGGCTCAGTTACCGGAACAGTTTAGAACGGCAATCGTCCTCCGAGAATTGCAGGGTTTAAGCTATGAAGAAATAGCAGTTTCAATTGGTTGTGAACTCGGAACGGTAAAAAGTAGAATTGCAAGAGCAAGGGGCAGATTACAAGAAGTTTTAAGCCCTTATTTAGAAAGAGAAGAACAAAAAGCTGTAAATGGGAATTGATGATGAAAATAAAGACAAGCCTTATGACCAGTTAAGTGAGTTGTTAAAGAAGCATTATAAGCCCAGTAAAGAAATTGATTCAGACGTTTTTGTTAATAATGTTTTAAAAAAGATTGATTCTTTATTTCATAAAGAAATATTCTCTACTTATTGTTTTGATAATAATGGAGAGACTATTTCTGATGAGGAACGTTATTGGCTTGGGCTAGAAGAATATTTGCAGAATAAACTTCCTTCTTTAAAGCATAAAACTATTACTGATCATTTGTTGAAATGTAAGGATTGTAGAAAAAACTATACAGATCTCATGAGTAAAAAAAAAGAACTTAGTTTTGTATAAAAACGTTACTTTTCAAGATTGATTCTTTTTGTATAAAATTTATTTAAGACTTTATTTCCAAGGATTACTTCATTCTTATTTATTTCTAGTAATTTCAATCCTTTATAAGAATCACCTTTTTTTAAGACTTCAATAAAATTATTAGCCTTATTCTTAATTATTGCAGTACTTTCACCGTTTGGATTGTTGACAATGCCAGAAAGTTCGATTTGCTCTGCAATTTTGTCGAGATCTTCCAATGGCAATTTTGATTTTTGTTCTTGATTTTCTCCTTCGTTATTGTTGTTATATTTTGGTAACCAACTTTCACTAAGGTACATTTTTTGTAGTCCTTCATTTTCTTTTGATTCTTGGATTTGAACTGAAACAGGCTTTAGCTTGCTTCTTTCAACCATTACCTCTTTTCTCAGAGGAATTGACTCCAGTGTTGGTTTTTTTTTAGTTGTTGTCATAACCAGTGCTTTTCTTGTTGCTGAAGCCAGTTTAGGAAGGTCTAAGTTAATTAGATCTTTTGGTTTATTAGCTTCTATCTTTGAATTAGATTCGGTTTCAGAGATTGGCTCCTTTTTACTTTTTTCTGGGGTTATTACGGTTTGTAATGTGGCTAATTTAGGGAGCTCATTAGCAATATTCTTTTTTTGTAATGATTCCTTAGTGTCTTTAGTTGCCAGGGAGGTTTTGCTTATAGTAATCTTTTTCTTATTTTCTATAACTATATTCTTATTTGTATTTTCTTTCTCTGTGACAGGTTTAGTTTTATTAGGAGCTATTTTGAAATTTTGTTCTTGAGAAACTATTAAAATTTTATTTTCTTTATCCTCTTTTTTAGCTTGAAAATCTTGTGGTGCTTGTTTCCTATAGGTTTTCTTTTTGCTTGAAGCTATCTTTCTATGCTTATTCTCCATCGAAGAATTGGTAAACCAGAATGACCAAAAAGCTATTAAGGATATGCAAATAATTATCCTTAAATAAAAAACTATTTTTTCTTTTTCTATAATCAACTATCTTTCCTGTTTGTTTATAATATATTCTGTATATCTCTGGATTGAAAATTAAAGAAATTAAAGCTACGTGTTAACATAATTGTAACTACTCAGTAATCTCTAATGAACATAATAAAACAATTGGAAGTGAGCTGGTAGTGAGTAATATGATTCAACTAATTAATGTAACCAAGATCTATAACGAGCTTAAAGCTTTAGACAATGTAAGCCTTGAGATTTCCCAGGGAGAAATGGTTTTTTTAGTAGGTCCTAGTGGTGCAGGGAAATCTACCATAATGAAATTGTTATATAGAGAAGAAAAACCCACATCAGGACAAGTTTTTGTCTCAAATGTTGATGTCTCAAGATTGCCAAATGGGCAGACGCCACTTTTACGAAGGAGAATGGGTATAGTATTTCAGGATTTTAAATTGCTGCCTAATAAAACTTCTTATGAAAATATAGCTTACCCTTTATATGCTATTGGTATGGACAGGAGTGAAATAAAAAAAAGGGTTCATGGTGCTCTTAAAGTAGTTAATTTAACAAATAAAGCAAATGATTTTCCAAAAACTCTTTCAGGTGGTGAGCAACAAAGAGTTGGAATTGCAAGAGCAATAGTACAAGGACCTTCTTTATTAATAGCAGATGAACCTACTGGAAATTTAGATCCAGCGACTTCAATGGAAATTTTTCAATTGCTTGAAAGAATCAATCAAAGAGGAACGACTGTAATTGTTGCTACTCATAATCAGCAGATGGTAGATCAGATGAGGAGAAGAGTAATCTGTTTAAGTAGTGGGAAAATAGTTAGCGATGTTGTGGCTGGAACTTATTCCTCGAGGACATAAAAATGAATCTTTCAATTAGAAAACTAAGAATGGCTTATAGAATGTTTTATGAAACAATTCAGGATATTTGGCGTGGAGGATGGTCTAACTGGATAGTTGTAAGTATATTAACCTCAGTCTTGGTGATTTTTGGGTTTGTTTTGCAGGTATCTTTTGGATTAAATGTTATTGGTCAGAAGTTGACTGATCAGATGGAATTTTCTGTTTATCTGGCAAATGATGTTGAGATAAAATCTCTGGCAGAGAAAATAGGGAAGATTCCATATGTAAAAAGAATTGAAGTGATAGATAAAGAAATAGCATGGCATGAATTTAAAAAGAATTTTACGGTTAGTGATGATTTCCCAAACCCACTACCAGATACTATTCATGTAAGAGTCTTGAAACCGGAGAATCTAAAATCTACTATTACTAAAGTAAAGAATATGCCTGGTGTAATTGATGTGAACTATGCACCTGGTGTATTAGGCTTCATAAATAAGTTCAGGAATTTTCTGCAGGTTATAGGTACAGCTATTGCTATTCTCCTTGCTTTTGTAACCATCGTAGTTACTGGAAATACGATTCAACTTGTTATTCATTCGCGTCAAAATGAAATTGAGGTTCTAAGGCTTATGGGAGTTGATGATTGGTATATTAGAGGTCCGTTAATTCTTCAGGGAATTTTTTATGCAATTATCGCTGCTACTATTGCAATTATTCCATTGTATACATTACATTCATTCTTCTGGGAAACAGCACAAAACTTTATTGGGAATGTTTTACCTACGGGTTTACCAAGATATTGTGCATCTAATATTCTAAGAATTTATTATATTCTTTTAATTGCAGGTGTTATTGTAAGTGGTTCCGGATGTGTTTGGTCAACAAGAAAGTATTTAAAAATCTAGTAAGGACAGTCCTAGGATGTCCTTTAAACGATTATGAATAATAAAATCGTTAAACTAAAATCCTCCAGCAAAATAAATTTAGCTTTATGGATAAAAGAAAAACGCCCAGACGGATATCATGAGATTGAGACAATCTTTTATGAGAATAAAAGTTTGTTTGATGAACTAGAGATTCAGTTCTCTGAAGACACAAAAACTTCTATAGAAATTTCATTTAAGCAAGATGATTTAAATAAACTTATTCCTGTAAATGAAAACCTTATGTATAAGGCAGCATTGTTATTTCTTGAAAAACTTGGAACAACTGGAAAATGTAAGATTGAAATTAATAAAAATATTCCACTTGAAGCTGGATTAGGTGGTGGTAGTTCAAATGCTGCTTTTGTATTGAAAGGATTAAATGAAATTTTTGATTATCAGCTTCATGAGAGTGAATTGTTGCTTCTTTCTAAGCAAATTGGTTCGGATGTTTCCTTCTTTATTTATGGAGGTACCTGTCTTGCTAAAGGAAGAGGAGAGTGTTTGAGCAGATTAGAAAATAAATTGAACTTAGATATTAAAATTGAAAAATTAAAGGATATTTCTGTCTCTACTAAGTGGGCTTATGAGCAGATTGACTCAAGAGAATTTTTTGCAGAGCATGATTTGGAAATAAAGAATTTAATACGTGCAATGAAAAATCAGGATTATGAATTGTTCTTTAATAATATATTTAATGATTTTGAAATGGTTGTTCTTTCATACTATCCCCAGCTAATTAATCTTAGAAAAAGATTCCTAGATGAAGGATTTAAAGTTTCAGGTCTATGTGGTTCTGGTTCTGCTATATATGGTATTAAACAAATTACCCACGTGACTTCTTAAATAAACCTTAACTATATGATCTTATTTGATCTTTTCTTTTAGTGATACCCCGCACTATATAAAGAAATAGTACATTTTGAATAAGCTATTTAATTTAATCTTAATGGATTTTTGTCAATATTCTTATGTGAGTAGTCTATGTATTATATAGATTACTTCCAATTAAGGATTGTGCATAAATGTTTATTTTAGATATAACAGCTCCAGATGGAAGACCTAATAGGCCAGCTTTTATTGCTGAACCTTCTGCTCTACCGTTAAACAATGGTCAAAACAGAAATGGAAATAATCGTGCTCCAAGGTTTGATTCAGCTGGTGGAGTTATTAATCAGGCACTAGGTCTTGGTATAGAACCTGCAGATGCACGACTGTCTCCAATTTTCAGGAGAGTTTTGCAATTGTTTGAAGGGCATCCCAGACAGGAAGAAATTTCTACTTTACTTTTTGGAAGCCCGGAAACAAGATCAGCTTTTATAGCACATAATTTTTCACAAGAGTTTGCAGATAGCATATCTGATATGGATGATACGGAGCGACAGCAAGAAATTGAAATGGTTGCAATAGTTGGAAGCATAGATCCAAATCCAAATGGTCCACTTAGAACGCTTTTAGGTATGGTTGGTGGTTTACAATTTTCTGAAGCAATTGGAATGGCACTGTCAAAAATCAGTAGTTTGAACCAACTTGCACAATTCCTAGCACAACAGGAAGCAAGGCGTGGTAATGCCGGACAGGCAAGAGAATATGCAGCAGCTGTTGGTGGAGCAGGTTCTTTATCTGTACCTGCAGCAAGTACTATTGGTGGTGATTTTTCTATATCAGGACTTTCGTTTACATCTTTTGCCCCACCTAGTCTCCAATCCGAAACTGCTTTAGTGTCAATTAATGTTAATGCTGTGGTTGATAATGCGGTTGGAACTGCAAATAGAGTTGTTTCAAGAAGAGAGAGGGGTGCACAATTACAGGCTAGAAGAGAGCAAGTATTAGATAGTCTTAGTGCCACTGCAGATCCTACAAGAATTGCACACCTGAGACATGAGCTTGGTGAAATAGGTCGTGCTTAAGACATTGCTCTATCGTCTTTTTCAAGTTTTGTGTTAATAATTAAATCTAATTTTGGTTTTCTGTCCTTAGCTTTTTCAGACACTATTTTTGCTGGATTTCCTTGAACTTTAGCACCAGGTGGAATACTTTCAGTAACTATGCTACCTATCATTACTTCTGCACCCTCACCAATGGTGACAAAAGGTGAAATGAGAGAGCCTGCGCCAATCTTCGAATATTTTTCAATAGTTACACCGGGTGCAATTTTTACTTCAGCACCAATATTTACTTTATTTTTGATAGTAACACCGGGTGAAATAGATACAAACCCTCCGATTGATACTTCTTCTCCGATATCGATATAACCTAAAATTACTTTTCCATTCTCTTCAAAAAGATGATTAAACATTCTTGTTCCCCATCCAATTGAACAACCTTTACGCAATCTGGTCCATCCCCTTAAAACAGGATCAAATGTTACTTCAGGTGCTACGAAAACATTCTCTTCAATTACAAGTCCAGCAAGTTTTAAAATCGATTCTTTTAAAGGGTTCATAGGCATTAAACTTGCTACCTTGTTTAAGTATCCTCGATGAATCATATGTTCTTGTATCCCAAATTCAAAAGTAGAGAATGTAGCATTTCTTTTTGCATCTTCTTCATTAAGAGTGAAAACATAGTAAGCTCTGGGAGTATTTCTTTTTTTATTATTCTGATCCCAATTTTTGATTTTCTTGTAGTACTTTCCCTGCTTATAAAAACTATCTATAAAATCCCTTGGATTTGACAATAACTCTTCTAACCAATAACCGTTAATCATATTTTTTATTTACCCGATTGGATTTAATTATATACCCCTAGGAATTATCATTACACCTATGGTATTTGAGCAATGCTTTGCCTCTCTACCTTTTTTAATGGATAACTTTGCCAGCGTTTGTGCCATAGCAAAATAGCTTTTGCAAGTAATTTGGGGTTATGCCTGACAAGATCCTCTTCTTTTATTAAATTTCTGGCTACAATTCTTATTCCTAGTTTTTGGATTTCTTCTGCATCAATAAGTATAGGCTCCTGTTCTTTCTCTTTATATTTTTCTAGTAAGACTTCCGGGTGTCTGTCATTTGCAATAACAACATCAATTAAATTTGAACATTTTGCATGTTCTAAAACAGCAGAAACATGATTGCTAACTGTATATCCTGTTGTTTCACCATGTTGGGTCATGATATTACAAACTAATACTTTATGAGCATTAGATTTTTTTATTGCACCAACGATTCCAGGGACAAGTAAATTTGGAATTATTGAAGTGTATAAGCTTCCTGGTCCAAGAATAATTAATTCAGCGTCCAGAATTGCATCTACTGCTTCAGGTTGGGTTTTTGGGTTACTTGGTTCACAGTATAATCTCTTTATTTTGCCTTTTGCTTCTGGGATTTTAGATTCACCCTCTATAACTCTGCCATCCTCCAGTTCAGCAATGAGTTTCATTGGTTCGGGGGATGATGGAAGAACTGTTCCACGACTTCTTAAAATAAGTCCCGCAGCTTGAACAGCTTTAATAAAGTCCCCACCTACAACCTCTTTAAGAGCAGTTAAAAATAGGTTGCCAAAGCTGTGACCTTCAAGATTTTGTCCACTTTTAAAACGATACTGAAAAAGTTCAGTAATTATTTCATCTTCATCAGCAAGGGCTGCTATGCAATTTCGAATGTCTCCTGGTGGAATTATTCCCAATTCCTCTCTTAACTTTCCTGAGCTTCCTCCATCATCAGCAACAGTAACAATTGCTGTTATATTTGCAGTGTAGAACTTAAGCCCTGAAAGCAATGTACTTAAACCTGTTCCACCACCAATTACAACAATCTTAACTCCTCTTTTTAACGAATGAAGTCTGTCTAGAGCTTCTAAAACAGATGAATCTGCCATTTCTGGAGCAAGTGCTTTTAATACTTCTTTATTTGCATAAATTATTGCAATAATAACCAACAATGCTCCTAATGCAATTGCAATAAGTCCTGAAATATAGGTAGGTATTAGCTTTGCTGTAAATTCTATAGCGTGCCAAAAAATCCCACGCAATCTCGTTACAGGTCTTAATTGAAATAAAAGAGCTGCTCCAAAAAGCCCAAACATTGAACCAATAAAACCTATAAGGATCCACTTCTTCAATCCTGGTAGTGAATAGCGCCTTAGATTCAAATCGGTAATTTTACGAAACACAGTCACCCGTCTCTTTAGTTCTAAGTATAGTATATTTTTTTAACTCTCTGTGTCTAATAGATAGTTCGCTACAAAGGTCATTCTTATCAGCAAGATATTTAGCTAAGCATTCTGTTATATAAGGGGATCTATGTTGTCCGCCAGTACAACCAATTGATATTATGATTTTTTCTTTATTAGCATACTTATTAGACTTTAAAATATATTCTACCCAAGAAAATAGATTGTTCAGGAATTCGTCAATATTTTGATCCGCTTTGAAAAAATTTATTACCTCTTTATCTAAACCAGTTAAATTTTTTAATTCATCCACATAGAAAGGGTTATTTAAGAATCGAACATCTATTAGGTAATTTGTATTTGGGATATCGTTTGTTTTAAAACCAAAAGAAATAATCTCTATAATCATTTTATATAACTTCTATTTGCGTGAAGCTTCCTTGTTTCTAATCCTTTTACTGAATCAAATTCATTAAGTAAGCCTAGTGAATCCTTTTATAGTAATGCAATTTTATTTCCATGTATACTTTATAATTATACCGAGCATATTGAAGAAAACATGTCAAAGTCAGTAAATATTAGAAATTTTTGTATTATTGCACATATAGACCATGGTAAATCAACCCTGGCAGATAGGTTGTTGGAATTTACAGGTGCAGTTTCAAAAAGAGAAATGAAAGAACAAATTCTTGACAATATGGATATTGAACGTGAAAGAGGTATTACTATTAAGTTACAGACGGCAAGAATGAAATATATAGCTAAGGATAAAAAAGAATATACATTGAATTTAATAGATACACCAGGACATGTTGATTTTACTTATGAGGTTTCAAGAAGTTTAGCTGCCTGTGAAGGTGCGTTACTTGTAGTAGATGCAAGTCAGGGAGTAGAGGCACAGACACTAGCAAATGTTTATCTGGCGCTTGAAAATAATCTGGAAATTATACCGGTAATAAATAAAATTGATTTACCTGGTTCTGATGTTGATAAAGTAAAAAAAGAAATTGAAGATTTGATTGGCATAGACACTTCCAGGGCTATCCCAATAAGTGCAAAGACAGGAATTAATATAGAAGAAGTTCTTGAGGCCGTTGTTAAATATGTTCCTCCTCCAGTTTATACTCCTGAAAAATCTCTTAGAGCTTTGGTCTTTGATAGTTACTATGAAAGTTACAGAGGAATAATTGTTTATTTAAGAGTCGTTGATGGTTCGGTAAAAGTTGGCGATGAAATTTTCTTTATGGCTAATAATAAAAAATTTATTGTTAGTGAAGTTGGTCATTTAACGCCTAAGCAAGACCCTCAAAAGGAACTTAAAACAGGAGAGGTCGGGTATCTTGCTGCTTTTATAAGAGATGTTAGCTCTCTAGTTGGAGACACTCTTACAACTTCGAGGAACCCTGCAACAGAACCGTTAATTGGTTATAGACCTGCTATGCCGATGGTATTTTGTGGACTTTATCCTATTGATGCGGATCAGTATTCTGATTTAAAGGATGCGCTTGAAAAATTGAAACTAAATGATAGTTCAATAAGTTATGAACCAGAGAGTTCAGGTGCTCTTGGATTTGGTTTTAGATGTGGGTTCTTGGGATTGCTTCATATGGAAGTTGCCCAGGAACGCCTAGAAAGAGAATATAATCTGACTTTAATTGCAACAGCTCCAAGTGTAGTTTATAAAGTTACGGATACAAATGGGAAAATTATTGAAGTTGATAATCCAGCATTACTTCCTGATCCGACCAAAAGAGAAAAAATTGAAGAGCCTTATGTTGCGTTGCATATCTTTGTTCCAAATGATTATGTTGGGGCTGTTATGGAATTATGTCAAGGACGCAGAGGCACGTTTAAAGATATGAAATATCTTGATTCTGTAAGAGTTCAGTTGTCGTATGAAATTCCTTTGGCAGAAATTATTACTGACTTCTTTGATACTTTAAAGTCAAGATCTAAAGGTTATGCAAGTATGGATTATGATCTGATTGGCTATAGAGAATCCAAGTTGGTTAAGTTGGATCTTTTAATTGCCGGTGAACCTGTTGATGCTTTATCTGCCATTGTTCATATTGATAAAGCTCCTCACTATGGTAGGTTGATTGCACAAAAACTTAAAGAATTGATACCAAGGCAACTATTTGAAGTTCCTATTCAGGCTGCAATTGGTGGGAAGTTTGTTGCTAGAGAAACTGTAAGTGCAATAAGAAAAAATGTTTTAGCTAAATGTTATGGTGGTGATATTACCAGAAAAAAGAAACTACTTGAGAAGCAAAAAGAAGGTAAAAAGAGAATGAAAAGTGTTGGTAAGGTAGAAATACCTCAAGAGGCGTTTATGGCTGTATTAAAAATTGAAAGCGAGTAACGGTAGTTCAATATTTTTTAGATTAGTATTATGAAAATAAAACTTGGTGAGATAAAAAATAGTGATTCTTCGGAAGGGTTTGTAAAAACTCTAGCTGTTCTTTTATTCTTGTTTATAATCTTGTATTTTTATAAATTAGGCAGCGTTGGGTTAATTGATGTTGATGAACCGAGATATGCAGAAGCTGGCAGGGAGATGTTAGAGACTGGGAACTGGACAGTCCCATACTTTAACTATACGATACGTTTTGATAAACCTATTTTTTTCTATTGGCTTGAAGCAATTTCAATGAAATTCTTTGGTGTCAATGAATTTGCAGCAAGATTTCCTTCTCTTTTAGCTGCTTTTTTGTGCCTGTCATTTTTGTTTGTATTTTTAAAAACTTTTTTTGATATAAGCTTTGCTTTAATTGGGACATTGTTATTAATGTCTTGTTTTGAGTTTGCTGCTTTAGCAAGGTTTTCAGTTACTGATATGGCACTTTCAAGCTTTATTTCTTCTGCAATATTTTCTTTTTTCTTGGGTTATCATGAAATAATTAACTCTCATAGATTCTTCAAGTTTCAAATTTCACTATTTAGCTATTGGTATATTGTAGGGTTTGTATTGCTGGCATTTGCTGTCCTTACAAAAGGACCTGTTGCAGTTATTCTTCTTGGGCTTGTATTCATTCCATTTTTCTGGTGGATAGGAAAACTAGATTATTTCTTGAGAAGCAAATCGTTCTGGATTGGCTTTTTGCTTTTTTTAGTGCTTGTTGTTCCATGGTACATTATGGTTCATTTTGCAACCCATGGAGATTTTACAAAAGTGTTTTTTGGAGTGCATAATTTTAGCAGATTTACATCAGTAGTGTCTGGTCATAAGGGATCAGTTTTTTACTTTATTCCTGTTGTTTTAATTGGTTTTTTACCATGGACATTTTTTCTCCCTCAGGCTATTTTTGCACTTATCAAGAAGGGTCTAAGGTCATTGCAATCTTCTACTACAGAACAGGTTCCATGGTTTTGTCTATGGTGGTTCTTTATTACTATTCTTTTTTTTAGTTTTAGTAAAACAAAATTATTAACCTATATTTTGCCTTTATTTCCTGCTTTAAGCGTTCTAATCTCTTATTGGTTTAATGAGATGTTTAAAAAGCAAATCAGCAATAGAGGGCTTATTATTGGATTGGGAGTGTTTTTCACCTTTTCGTTAATAATTTTGTTTATTTGTTTGTTTAATTTAAATTTAATTCTTCCAAGAGAAATAAAAAGCTTAAAACTTGATCTACCAATATTGTTTTTTGCTTTCATGATGTTTGTAGGTATTAGCATGGCATGGGCAAGTAGTCGCCAAAACATAAAAATGACAATGACAATTATTTTTGCAACATTTTTGCTCTTATATTTTTGTCTTGTTTCATCATTCCTTCCCAAAATTGATAAGCATTCCCAATATATGCTCAGAAAGTTTGCAAAATCTACACCAGGGGAGGTTATGGTGGCAACATATCAAATAATTAAACCAAGCCTAACTTTTTATGGAAAAAGGAAAATTAAGAAGTATGACTCCATTGAGGATATTCAGGAGAAATTGAATGCAAAAGAGAAATTTGCATTTGTTACAAAAAAAAGCTTATTAAGTAATCTTGAATTAACAAATTCATATGTTTGGGGAGAGGATAATCGGTATATTTTTATAACTAACTACCCATTGAAAGCAAAAAATGAAGTGTCTAAGAGAAACTAAATAATACCTACGTTATAATATTTCTATGCTTTTTTCCGATTATCACAATCATCCGCAAGGACACAGAGATGATCTTCCGTATACTCAGGAATTGTTAATGCCATGGGCAGAATATGCCAGAAAAGCTAATCTTACTGATGTTGTTTTAACAGATCATGGTCGTTATCATAAGGGTGTTAACCTTGAAGAATTCTTAAAGTTTAAGGTCAAAATTCAAGATGTGAATTTTAAAGCCGGGATTGAAATAGACAATGATCCTGAAACTTCAGTTGCAGATTATGCTTGGATGGAGAAAAATTATGACAGACTCGATTTTGTACTAGGCTCAGTGCATTTTATAGATGAGTGGCCTTTTGATCATCCTCACTATAAATCTGAATTTGATAAGTGGAATATTGATGAACTATATTCCAAGTATTTTGATAATATAAAAAAACTTATCAACAAAGGTTTTATAGATGGACTTGCTCACCTCGATCTTGTAAAAATATTTGGGCATAGACCAAGTAAAGATATTAAAATTTTTGTGGAAGATGTTTTGAAGCTTATAAAACAAAAAAATCTGACAGTTGAAATGAGTACTGCTGGGTGGAGAAAGCCAGTTAATGAGCTCTATCCGCAGCATGAAATTATTGTAATGATTAAAGAAATGAATATTCCTATAACTACAGCTTCTGATGCTCACACGGCAAAAGATTTAGGGCATTCTTATGACAAATTATATAAAGTGCTAAAAGAGTATGGATTTAATGAGGTAGCTGTTTTCGAAAAACATAAGATGAAACTAATGCCTATATGAGGAATAAAATTATAACTTCTCACGTCATTGCGAGGAGCAACTTTGTTGTGACGAAGCAATCTCATAAACGTGAATTAGTGAGGGAGATTGCTTCGGGCTAAAGCCCTCGCAATGACGTGCCACGTGAAATTTCTAATAATAAAATTAAGCAGTCTTGGAGATATTATTCATGCTCTACCAATTGTTTCTAGATTAAGGCAAAATTTTCCTGATGCACAAATTGACTGGCTTGTAGGCAAAAAAGGAGTTGAACTTCTTGAATTAGTTAATGAAATTGATAATGTTTATTTGCTTAATTGGAACAATATTTGCTTAATTCAAAAACATAAATATGACTATGTCATTGATGTTCAGGGGTTATTGAAGACTGGGTTTTTGAGTCGCCTGTCTAGTGGTAAGAAGGTTATTGGATTTAAAAATACTAGAGAATTTGCGGATTTGTTTTATGATGAAAAAATTAATGTTGGGAATTTGTTTAATACTAATAAACATATTGTTGACATGAATCTGGAGCTTGTCTCTAGTGTCGCAGATGTTAAAGATGAGAGGATTAAATTCTTAATCCCTGCAGTTTCACCCTCAAGCGAACTTGTTACAACCTTTCTTCATAATAGGAAAAAAATAATTATATTTCCTTCTACTACCTGGGAGAGTAAACTCTGGAATATGGATTATTGGTTTGAGCTTATAAAAAGACTCTCTCCTGACTCACAGATTTATTTATGTGCTTCAAAGAGTGATCTTGTATTTGTAGAATCATTAATTAAAAAGCTGGAGGTTTCTAAAATTGATTATGTGAATTTGGTTGGAAAAACAAATATTAAAGATTTAATTTACCTTATTCAAAATGTTGATCTTGTTATTGGCCTTGATTCTGCTGGATTACATCTGGCAAGTGCTGTAAAAAATGATTTTGGTTCCCCGGAAGTCATTGGTATTTATGGACCTACTTCACCTTATAGAACTGGTCCATATAGCTTGATTAAAAATACTCTGTATTTATCTGAAATGGATTGTATAGCTTGTAGAAAGAAACAATGCCCTCTTGGACACCATAAATGTATGGAGGATATTTTGCCTGACAGTGTTATTAAAATAATTTTTGATGTTTTAGGAAAAGCTCTAAATGTCTAACCTATGCTAAACTCATAGCTATGGTTGTTTTAAATATAGTTATAGTTTTGGCGTTGATCAGTGTGATGATTATTGTTCATGAATTTGGGCATTGGATTGTAGCTCGTAAACTTGGATTTCAGACCCCTGTTTTTGGTTTTGGATTACCATTTGGTGGTCATTTAAAACTTGGCACATGGAAAGATACAGAATTTCGTTTTCACTGGTTTGTGCTTGGTGGGTATGTTGCTATTCCTGAACTGGGAGATGAGTCAGGGGATGATGTATTAAAAGAAATGCCTCATCTAAAACCATTGAAGTCATTTCCTGTCTGGAAAAGAGCAGCTGTAGCCAGTGCAGGAGTTTTATTTAATATTTTATTTGCTTATCTTATTTGCCTTACAATGGTTGCAACTATTGGTCCTCCTAGTTCAAAAGGCAATGTCGTTATTACTAATCTAATGGATACTTCAAGTCCAACTGTGGATGATTCCTTTAAACCAAATTCAATTGCTAAAAATGCCGGATTGTTGCCCGGAGATATAATTCTTAAGGCAAATCATATTCCTATAAATGAACCCTCAAAGCTTGTTCAGATTGTCATGTCTAGTCCTGAAAAAGCTGTCCTAATTAAAATTAAGAGATCGTATATTGAGAATGAGAAGAAAAAATTTGAAATATTGAAACTAAAAATTATACCAAATAAAGATGGAATGATTGGTGTAGGACTTGGCATGTCTGCAAATGGTGAGTATGAAAAGCCATCAAGGAATCCATTTGTCTGGATAATTCAAGCAGCACAGGTTTTGTTTGAATGGACAATTAACATGCTAATAGGATTATTCATAATGATAATGAATATGATTGGGATAGCACCAAATGGGGCTCCTAAAATCAATGCAGGTGATTTACACGGTATAGTTGCTATTGTTTCTGTTTTTGCTCAGGCTATTACTATTGACTTTAGGGAAATTTATAGATGGACCGCTTTAATTAGTGTAAATCTAGCTATTATTAATCTTTTACCTATTCCAGCGCTGGATGGTGGACATTTATTATTTATGGCTATTGAAAAAATCAGAGGGAAAAAATTAGCGGAGTCTATTCAACAAAAGGCTATACAGACTGGATTTTTTCTATTAATTGCTCTTATGTTTTTTGTTCTATTTAATGACATAAAGGGTTTAATTTCTGGTAAATTTAATTTAATGCAGGAGAAAAAAATCAGTGACAAAAAAGATTGATGTTCAAATAATTGTAGGAAGCAAATCCGATGAACCAAAGATAAAACTAGCTTTAGATACCCTGACTGAGTTTGGAATAAATTTTGATTTTAAAGTTGCAAGTGCACATAGATCACCTGCTTATGTTGAGGAAATTATTGATAATGCAGTGAATTGTGGGGTGAAAGTTTTTATAACAGGTGCAGGTATGGCAAATCATTTATCCGGGACTGTTGCTGCAAAAACTACATTACCCGTCATTGGAGTTCCTTTTAGTGGTAGTCCAATGGGTGGAATTGACTCTCTACTTTCTACAGTACAAATGCCTCCTGGTATTCCAGTAGCAACAGTTGCTGTAGATGGTTCGAAAAATGCTGCTATATTGGCTATTCAAATTTTATCTGTTGAAAATAAAGAGCTTCAGAAAAAAATAATTGAATTCCGACATAAAGAAGCAGAGAAAATAAAGAATGCAGTATAGTCCTGGCACGCATCAATACTGGATGTCAAAAGCCATTAAGTTTGCAAGTGAAGTTAAAGATGAAGTCCCTGTTTGTGCATTAATTGTTAAAGACAATGAATTGATTTCACAGACAACTAATCAAATCGAAAAGTTAAAAGATGCTACTGCTCATGCTGAAATACTTGCTATAAGGGATGCTTCTGAAAAGCTTGCTGACTGGAGATTAAATGATTGTGTTTTGTATATTACTCTTGAACCTTGTGTTATGTGTACAGGTGCAATTTTTAATTCAAGGATAAGTAAAGTTGTCTTTGGTGCTTATGATTTAAATCTAGGGGCTTGTGGATTTAAGATTAATTTATTAAATGATCTGGGGAAAAATGACCAAGTAGAAGTTGTTGGTGGAATCTTAGAAATTGAAGCGAGTAAATTGTTAAAAGATTTTTTTCTTACAAAAAGAAACTAATTTTTCTTAAAGTCAAAATTTCCGAGAATCTCAACCTGATGTTTCTTAGGTGTGTACCATGGATAAAGACTTACACCAGCATTTACTTTATGATCGCTAGCAGCTTTTAGAAAACCAATAATTTCTTCTTTAGAAGTTTTTTGACCGTCACCAATTAAATGGATTTTTAAATCATCTTTTTGAGTGTATTCTTTTAATTTTGAAATAGTTTGGGATGTGTAGTCATAAGCACCTTTTTCAGAGCGAAGTTTTACAAAACCATGCCAGTATGTCATAGGTGCAATTATGTCAAAGTTATTAGCAACGGTTTTCCATGCATAATGTGCCGGGTTTGCTCTTTTTAAAACAGGGGAAAAGGTAATGGCTATTAGGGGATATTTAGGACCAACTGATTTTCTGATTACTTTTGCAAAGGTTTCAATAGAACGAGCATTAGTAACTTCTTCAATATCAGCGGCTAGTCCATCTAATTTGTCTCCATCAGGAGTTCTGTAGTTTACAGCCTGAATAAATTTTCGTGCATCAGAAATAGGATCCTTTAAAAATGAATAAGTCCAGCCTATAACATTAATATTTCTTTCATGGGCTGCTTTTATCATTTTATTTAATTTTGCAGGTTCTTTAATGGCAGGAGTGTTTGAGCGGGATATTTGAAGATAAATTGTATCTATGCCTTTTGATTTTAATTGCTCGCAATATATTGCAGGATTTGAAGGATAGTTCCAGATGTTTATCCAAATTCCTTTTCCATCGGTTATAAGAGACTTTGCTTCTGAACCTGTTGGAGCAAGAAAGGAAATAATTAAAATTATGATTAAATTAAATAATAGTTTGATTTTCATATTTCTTATTTGCATATACCACTTTTTAGCATTATCCAATTAAACTATCATTAAATGACGGAAATATGTAAAAAAAGTTTAAATTTTAAGTTATACTATTTCTGATACTATGGTTCTCTAGAATTGTCCACGTAGCTCAGTTGGATAGAGCGAGGCACTCCTAACGCCTAGGTCGGAGGTTCAATTCCTCTCGTGGACGCATCTTCTTTTATGCTCCAGACAAGCTGGAGCTTCCGTCGGTAAATTTCTTTCGAAGGATCGGATTTACTGGCAAAGCCAGATAAATCCTTACGGTTCAAGGGTAGTATTAAAAATTGAAAGTAGAAAATATATTAGTGACTAATTGAAATATGGAAAATCTTGAATCTAAACAAACTGTCTATGCTATTGTCGGACCTACCTGCACATATAAATCTGGAATTGCTATTGAACTTGCTAAAAAGTATCCTTTTGAAATCATCTCAGCTGATTCAAGACTTATCTATAAAGAAATGGATATCGGGACTTCAAAACCTTCAAGTAATGAGCTTAATGAAGTGCCGCATCATATGATTAATCTTGCAGAACCACATGAAAATTATTCTGTAGGATTGTATAAAAAGGAAGCAGAAGAAAAAATAAGTAATATTTTTGCAAGTGGTAAAAAACCTTTACTTGTAGGAGGAACAGGACTTTATTTAAACTCTGTTTTACTTGGTTTATCAATTCCTGAAGTTAAGCCAGACTTAAGTTTTAGGAGACAATTAAAAGAATTTACTCAAGAAGAATTATATGCAAATCTTAATAAGCTGGATCCAAAAGCTGCTGAAGTAATTCATAAAAACGACAACTTTCGTACGGTAAGAGCTCTTGAAGTTATATACAAAACTAATAAATTATTTTCAAGGCTTAAAGCTGTAAAAGAGCTTCCATTTAGGGTCGTATGGATTGGCTTAACTTATAAAGATAGAGAAATTCATACAGAAAAAATAAGACAACGTGCAGAAATCTTTTGCAGAAATGGATTTATAGATGAAGTTAAAAACCTGATTGAAAAATACGGTGAGTTGGATTTGTTTAAGAGAACAATAGGATACGGAGAAGTATTGGAGTATTTAAAAAATAGTTTTGATACAAATAAACTGGTGGAAAAAATTACTCTAAACACTAGGCGTCTTGTGAAAAGACAAACGACTTGGTTTAGATCAAACAAACAAATAAACTGGCAATATCTTGATGAACATAGCTATGAAGAAACCTTAAAAAGTGTTTTTAATTTCGTAGAAGAAGGATCTTTTGCAAATACATCAAGTGTTTCAATATCCTGATGAATATCTTTTAAAAGATAACCTGCACTTGCAATCATTGCAGCATTATCTGTGCAATATTTTAAACCAGGCATAAAAACAGGAATATTAGACATTTCTTCAAGTTTTCTTCTAAGAGTCTTATTTGCTGAAACACCGCCTGCTACTACTATTTTTTTTGCGTTTTTATCTTTGGCTGCAGAAATAATTTTTTTTACAAGTGTATTTGTGACATTTTCCTGAAAGCTTGCAGCAAGATCAGCTTTGTTGTAGTCTTGTGGCAAACTTTGTACAAGTCTTAAAACAGCAGTTTTTAATCCGCTAAAACTAAAATCATAAGATCTTACTTTTGCTTCTGGAAGTTTGAACGCCTCTGGATTACCATCTTTAGCAAGGATTTCCAGGTTTGGTCCACCGGGATATGGTAAGCCTAGCAATCTTCCAATTTTATCAAAGGCTTCTCCGCACGCATCATCTAAGGTTGTACCAAAGACCTCATATTCTGTGTAATTCTTTACATCAATTATTTGGGTATGACCACCACTAGCGAGCAGGCAAATAAATGGTGGTTCTAGTTCTGAATGTAAATAAGTTGAACAAATATGACCAAATAAATGATTTACACCAATAAGTCTTTTATTGAATTTCTTTGCTAATTCCTTTGCGGTTTTAAAACCAACTAACAATGAAATTATAAGTCCAGGTCCAATTGTTACAGCAATTGCGTCAATTTGTTCTAATGTTAATTTACTGTCAGATAATGTTTTATCAATTAAACCATCGATAACTTCTTCGTGTGCAAATTTTGCAATGCTTGGCTTTACTCCACCAAATTCTTTGTGTAGTTCAATTTGTGAAATAGTATTATTAATTAAAACATTTCTTCCGTCTTCAACAATGGCTATGGAAGTCTCATCACAACTTGTTTCTATACCAAGTATTTTCATTCTTTAAAGATATCATTAAAATTATATTTTAAGCAAAAGCTTTTTCAGGGCTTAGAGGGTCAAATTTTAAATAATTTGTATACATGTTATACAGTGCTTGAAGTGCCGGTGGACCATCTTTGAGAGCAGCAGGATTATCAACAAATGTCTCTCCAAGTGTAGTAGCAATAAATTCTTGAATATCAGTTTGAGCATATTCTTCTACATTATCACCATTAGTTTTTATTTCATTTAAAGCAGCTTCAATTATTTGTTTATCTTCTTCAGTCATTCCAGGCAGCAAGCCATCGGCTGTATGTCTTTCCTCTTCTTTTGTTGAAAGGTCTAAATTATCAATGGTGAATGGGTCAGAATCGTTTGAAGTCTCTGTTGCGGAAAAGCCACCTAGGCTTATTTCTGAATTATTTGAAGTTGAGTTGTCAGAATCTTCTTCTGAAACAGTTGAAGTATTGCCGGAGTTTTCTTCTGATAAAAGAATTGAATCAACAGCGTGAGTAAATTCATGCCCTACAATGTTTAATTGTTCTACGTTATTGTTCTTATCTTTGAGGTTCATGAGTCCCATTATTTCTGAGGCTCCATCTATAAGCATATAGTTGCTAGTTGATGAGTATAATCCTACAGCTCCACTGTCTTTTTTTCGACTTAGAGCAACCAGTGAAAACCCTTCAGGTCTATTTAATACTTTGTCTATTAGATCTTCTCTGTTATGATAAAGTTCTACGATTGATCCTGCAATTAAATTACCAAGAAACCTATCCATGGGCTTCATTCTTTCTAGGTTAAACATAGTTGTATCTTTATCAAATTCTTCATCTGAAATTTGGAACCTTGCTTTAGCTAAAATCTTATGAACTAAGTTATCATATTGTTTTGTCTTTTCAGGGTCGTTAGAAATCGCATTTCTATAGGGCAGGTATTTGTTTAAAATATTCATATCAGGTGTTTCCATCTGATTGAAATTGTTCCTATCTTCCTTAAATTCGGTTATTCGTTTAGGTAAGTCGCCAAGATCTGGCATAGAATAGTCCTGTTCTGGTTCTTCTAAATTTGTGTTTGAATTAACATCACTTTCACAGCATGAATCACAGACACAACCACAATTGTGTGAATCCTCTGTCTTCAAGTAATTTTTTAATAAATGTTCTGGTGAAAGTAAATTCGGATCACTTTTACTCTTTTGTAATAATTGGTTTATTGCAGATATTTCTTTGTGCATAAAATTTCTTCCTAAAGAACAGTTAAGGAATTATATATATTGCTAATTAAAGTAAGGTTAACTCTTTTTTTACGAAGATTCGTCTAATTACAGGCTATAATTTAATAGTTTTTATGATGAAATTTGATGTTATCACTCTATTTCCAGACTTTATAAAAAGCTATTCCCAGTTTGGGATTATTGGAAGAGCTTATAAAGAAGAAAAAATTCAAATTGATACTGTTGATTTAAGGCATTTTGGTCTTGGTAAACACAGGCAAGTTGATGATTTGCCTTATGGTGGTGGTGTTGGTTTAGTCTTTATGATTGAACCACTTTTTAATGCTTTAAACAGCATCCCTAAAAAAAGTAAATCAAAAGTTTTAGTTACCTCAGCTAGTGGGGAAAAATGGGATCAACGCTTTGCTAAAAAATTAAAAGATGAAGAGCAAATAATTATAATATGTGGCCGTTATGAGGGCTATGACGAGAGAATTACAAATATCGCGGATTATGAAGTTTGCCTTGGAGATTTTATTTTAACTGGTGGTGAGCTTTGTGCACTTTCAGTAATTGATTCTGTGTCAAGATTAGTCCCTGGTGTTCTAAGAAAAGAAGAGACATTAGAAGAAGAGTCATTTAACAATGGATTACTTGAATACCCTCAATATACAAGACCAAGTGAATTTAATGGCTGGAAAGTTCCTGATGTTTTGTTAAGCGGACATCATGCTGAGATTAAAAAATGGCGAGAAGAACAAGCAGAAAGTAAAACCAGGAGAAATCGACCTGATTTAATTGATTGAAATGGATTCACTACTCAAATCAATAATTTTAGGGATTATTCAGGGGCTTACTGAATTCTTACCAATTAGTAGCACTGCTCATTTAAGAGTAGTTCCTGCTTTTCTTCACTGGGCTGATCCGGGAACAGCATTTTCAGCAGTAATTCAGTTAGGGACGATGCTTGCCGTTATTATTTACTTTTGGAAAGATTTAAGTAAAATATATGGAGCATTGTTTAGTGATCTAATTTCATGGAAAAAGAAAAAACCACTTTTAAATTCCCAAGAATCAAAAACAGCATTCTGGATTTTAATTGGTACTGTGCCAATATGTGTTTTTGGTTTGTTGTTTAAAGAGCAGATAGAAGTTGGAATGGTAAGAGATTTAAATATAATTTCTTTCTATCTAATCTTTTTTGGCATATTACTTTTTTTTAGTGAAGTTGTTGCAAAGCAGTCAAGAAATATAAATAAAATAAATGCTCTTGATGTGATTTTATTTGGCTTGGCTCAGTCATTTGCTCTAATTCCCGGAGTTTCTCGTTCAGGAGTGACTATCTTTGCAGGTTTACTCTTGGGATTTAAAAGAGAAGATGCCGCAAGATTTTCTTTTTTATTAAGTGTACCAGCGGTATTTGCAAGTGGGTTATTAGAATTAAATACATTAGTTCATACCGTAAGAGTAAGTGGTGAAAATATAATGTGGTTAGAGTTGCTTGTGGGTGTAGTTGTTGCCTTTATTTCAGGCTATTTTTCTATACATTTTCTTCTAAAGTATTTGCAGACAAATAAGACAAATATATTTGTCTTTTATCGTATAATTCTTGGGGCTTTGGTTATTTATCTTAATTTTAAAGGAATAATTCATTAATTTTTCTTTGTCATTGACAAGTTTGTTGTATCATATTTATTATTTGGAGGATATAAAATGCAAGCAGCTGATGTTTTAAAAAGTTTAGAAGAACACATGAAAAAGACAGTAGGTCTTATACAAAAAGAACTACAAGGAATTAGAACTGGAAGAGCAAACCCAGCCCTGCTTGACAGAGTAATGGTTGATTATTATGGTACTCCAACACCACTAAAGCAGGTAGCAAATATTTCTACACCAGATGGAAAGTGCTTGGTAGTTCAGCCCTACGATAAAAGTGCTTTAAAAGATATTGAATCTGCAATAAATAAAGCAGATACTGGAATGACACCAAACAATGACGGTAGTGTTATAAGAATTGTAATTCCCATATTAACTGAAGAAAGAAGAAAATCACTTGTAAAAGATATTAAAAAAATAGCAGAAGATGGAAAAGTTGCCCTTAGGAATTCAAGACGAGATGCACTAGAATCTGTAAAAAAACTTGAAAAAGATAAAACTATATCTGAAGATCAATCTAAAAAAGAACAAGAGCATATTCAAAAACTTACAGATAAATACTCCAAGGAAATAGATGATTTAAGTGTTACTAAAGAAAAAGAAGTGATGACTGTTTAGGCTCTTTTATAAAACGGTCTTTTTGCCACAGTTGCTGAGATCATTTTTTCTCTTATATTAACAAATAATTCTGTTCCAACCTCACTAAATGCTGGTGGTATAAATGCAGTTGCTATAGGGTAGCCTACTGTAATACCTTGTGAGCCACTTACAACAAATCCAATTTCATTGTTGTCCTTTGAAATCACTTTGTAACCTTGTCTTGCAATTAATTTGTCATTGATTTTTAGACATACCATTTTTTGTTTTAAGCCTTCACTTTTTTGTTTTAATAATGCTTGTTTTCCTATAAAATCACATTCTTTATCTAATTTTGTACTCCAACCAAGACCAGCTTCAAGAGGTGAAATATCATCAGTTAATTCATGTCCATATAAAGGATAGGCAGATTCTAACCTTAAAGTGTCTCTTGCTCCTAATCCGCAGGGTTTTACACCAAGTTCTAGTAATTTATTCCAAATATTAACAGCTTCATCTGGAGTATCAATAAAAATTTCAAATCCATCTTCACCAGTGTATCCGGTCCTTGCAACCCAGGTTTTATTATATTTTTTGATTTGGAAGTACTTGTGGGTGTTTAAGTTTTCAGTAGATATATTCAAAACTTTTCCAAGGATACTTTGACTCTCTGGTCCTTGTAATGCCAGTAAAGAGAATTTATCTGATACATTTTGCAATCTAATATCAAAAGAGTTTTTGTGATTAGTAAACCAATTCCAGTCTTTTTCGATATTTGAGGCATTAACTACGACAAGGAAATCTGTTTCAAGTCTGTAAATAATTAAGTCATCTACAGTACCACCTTTTTCATTACATATTTGGGTGTAAAGTCCTGTGCCAGGCTCTTCAATTTTTGTTATATTATTTGGAACAAGATAATTTAAATAGTTTAGTGTGTCTTTTCCGGATACAAGGAATTCCCCCATATGAGAAACATCAAATACCCCTGACTTTTTTCTTACAACATTATGCTCCGCTATAATTCCTTCATACTGGACGGGCATTTCAAATCCTGCAAACTCAACTAATTTTCCACCACATTTCTTATGCTCTTCGAATAGAGGAGTCTTTCTTAGGGTTATCACTTATAGTCATCTCCTATTTTATTTTTTATACGTTGTTTGACCGATTAAGAGGACTTTTAATCCTCCGATGATTATAACGTATATGGTATATGAAGCTGTAAAAAGTAGAATTGAAGAAGAAACAATAAGAGTAGATTATTGTAATAATGATTTAATTGATAAAGATGTAATCGAAGGTGAATACTTCGGACTTCCTATTCATAAGAGAAATTATCCAAGTTGCTATCAATATAACGTTATAGTAATGCTTGCAAAAAGACTTATAAAAGAAGATAGAGAAAGAACTGATAGATTATCAAACAGAATGCATCTGGATAGAAAAATCACAGAAAGAATCTTTAGCCTTGAGGAATAAGTACAGTCTTTGATTTTTCTTTAGATTGAATTTTGAACAAGCGCTCAAATTGAAAATGTTTAAGCATAGGATCTTCATAGTTATCCAAAATCAGTTCTTTTAGAAGCTTACCTGATTGTGGTCCCATTAGAATTCCATTTCTATAGTGTCCAAGTGAACAATAGAGATTTTTTACACCGGGTATTTTTCCTATTATTGGTAATTTGTCCTTTGTTTGTGGACGTAATCCAGCCCAATAATTATTGATTGAATATTCTTTGCTGGATGGAACTAGAGTCTTAAATAAGTTTGTTAAAGATGATATACCAGAAACAGTATTTAAAAAGGGACTTTTGATCTTTTCAAGATCGATTTCTTCACTTGTGCTGCCAATTAAAATAGAATCATTTTCAAACTGATTTGTCGCTGGTCTTGGAACCAGATATCCTTCTGAGCAGAAAATAATTTTTTGCAGTAGAGGATTGTCATCGCAAACCTCTACACGAATAATTTCACCTTTAATTGCTTTTATTAGGGGCTGTTCAATATTACAAACATCTTTTAAAAGTGAATTTGCCCAAACCCCATTACAGAGAACAACTTTTTTTGCTGATACAGTCTGTCCATTATCTAAGACAACATTTTCAATTAAATCATTTCTAAGATCTAATTTTTTAACAGTTGTATTTAAATATTCAACACTATTCTCTGTGCAATATAAATAAACCGCCTTTAAAAATTTTGGATTATTAATATAGCTTTCAGACGGATAATGATAGGCTCCAATTAGATCCTTAGTTATCAGTGGCTCATGCTTTATAATATCTGCTTTATTTAAGAATGAAGCTTTTGGTTCAATAGTTCTTAAATCTTTTATTTCAGTTTCTTTTTGCGCAAATTCAAGATTTGAAAAAATTAAGTATAAAGATCCTGCTTGTCTGTAGCCAAGATCAATGTTTTTTATTGATGTACCTGAATTAATTGTTTCCAGGAATTTAGGGAAATATTCAAATGATTTAAAGCAAAATTCTTTTAATGCAGGATTTTCCAATTCATTTAGTTGAAATGGTGTTAGAAGACCAGCAGCAGCTTCTGAAGCCGGCATTCCTGAATTAGTAGAATTAATAACGCAGATCCTAAGTTTTTTATTTTTCTCGCTGGCCAAGTGGGCTGCAAGAGAGCTGCCGACAATACCACCACCAATAATTATTACGTCGTAATTTTGAGTCATGTGGTAATTATTGCTTAAAGTAGAGGCTATAGCAATACCTCTTATAGCTATGTCCTTACAGGTTTGTAATGTATAATTGATACATTAAATTAAAGGAAATTATCTCTCATGTTGTGTCCATTTTGTAATTCTGAAAATAGCCGTGTTCTTGAATCAAGAACTACAGAAGAAAGTTCAAGTATTAGAAGGAGGCGAGAGTGTGAAAACATCTCTTGCAACAAGCGGTTTACTACTTATGAGCGTGTTGAAGTAATGCCTGTTTTAGTAGTTAAGAGATCAGGAGAACGTGAGCCCTATTCAAGAGAAAAGCTAAGATCAGGTCTCGTCAGAGCATGTGAAAAGACTGTGGTTACAGCACAGCAAGTTGATACCATAATTGAAAATATTGAAAATGAACTGGTTAAGCAAGCTAGAAGAGAGGTAGGTAGTACAGTTTTAGGAGAGCTTGTTTTAACTGAGCTTAAAGACTTAGATCAGGTTGCTTATGTCAGGTTTGCCTCTGTTTATAGACAGTTTAGAAGTATTGAAGATTTTATTAAAGAGCTACAGGAATTACAGTCTGAATCTAGCTTTAAGTTAAAAGCTGAAGATTTACTTTTAGTGGATAAAGTACAAAGCTAGTTTTTTTATTACTTGTAAATAACTTTTGGTTGGTTAACTCTAACTTGAAGTTCTTTTCCTGGATTTGCCTTCATTTCTTCTAAAATCCTGAATGCTCCAAAGCTTCCTTGTCCCTGCATTTTAGCAGCTCCGTAAGCAGTAAGAGCTTGATAGAACATTGCTCTTGTAAGTGTAACTAATTTCACTCTCTTTCTTTGAAACATTCCAAATCCAAATATTATTCCGCTTATAAACATACCAATTGCATAGTAAATAACAAAATGATTGCTTAGTTCAAACGGTCTTGTAAAACTAAAAAGAAGTGAAAATGTGATTAGTAAAATAGCTCCTAAAACCATTGGTAGCATCATAAGAATCACTTCTTTTTTCATTCCTTTTATTTCAGGCATAATGATTTCAACCATTTGCATTGTTACTTGAGGAGAGACCTTATCTTTTTCTAACCTTTTTACAATTTCCTTTGTGTATTCAAATGCAGGATCAATATTATTCTTTTTAACAAATTTATTGTAGATGGTGTTCCAGGATGAAAATTCTTTTTTATGATCCGAAATATATTTCTGAGCATGATTAATATAATTGTTGATTATTTGTTTTGCTTTATCTTCAGCCATATTTAATCCTTCTTTATTAAGGAATTGCCAGTTATTTCTTTTGGCTTTTCAATTCCCATGATATCTAAAATTGTAGGTGCTATATCTGCAAGAGAACCGCTTTGTTTTAATTTTTCAACTTTCAAATCCTCGCTTACTATTATAAACGGTACTGGATTTAAACTATGAGCGGTTCTTATAGAACCATCTTCATTAAACATTTGATCTGCATTTCCGTGGTCAGCTGTAATTAGTAATGTGCCATTAGTATCTTTAATAGCTTTGTAAATATCACCAAGGGTTTTATCTACTGCTTCTACAGCTTTTATTGTTGCAGGTATAACTCCTGTATGACCGACCATGTCCGCATTGGCAAAATTAATTACAAGTAGTGAGTAGTTTTTAGATCTAATTGCCTCAACCGTTTTTTCAGCTACAGTAAATGCACTCATTTCAGGCATGACATCGTAAGTTATAACTTTTGGTGATGGAACAAGAACTCTGTCTTCTCCTTTAAATTCCTCTTGTCTTCCCATGTTGAAAAAGCTTGTTACATGGCGAAATTTTTCTGTTTCTGCAATTCTTATTTGTTTGAGATTTAAATTTGACACTATTTCTCCAAGAGAATTATCCCTGTTTACTTCAGGGAGATCGTTGTTAGTAAATGCGGTTGGTACAACAGGATTTGCAAATTCTTTGCTGTGTAGCTTTGAGTCATATTCAGTTAAACAAACATAGTGGAGATTCCTTGGAAACACATCTCTTTTAAACTCTGAGAAATTAGCTTGGGTTAATGCAGTTGTTATTTCCCGTGCTCTATCTGGTCTGAAGTTAAAAAATACCACAGCATCATTGTCGGAAATTAAATCTTCTTTTATCCCAATTAATGTCGGCATAATAAACTCATCAGAATTCTCTAAAGGGCATTCTTTTGCATCCTGAGAGATTTTATTCTCACCACGTGTATAAGCTTCTTTTATTGCTTCATAAGCAGTTTTTGCTTTTAGTCCGATACCCTGTGTGACTAAGTCATAGTATCTTTTTACTCTTTGCCATCTATTGTCTCTGTCCATTGCATAATAACGACCACAGAGAGTTACAATTTTCCCGGAGCAAATCTTTATTTTTTCTTCTACTTTACTGATTAAATCTATTCCATACTTTGGAGGATCGTCTCTCCCGTCAGTAATGGCATGAAGTCTGATCTTTTGAATGTTCCTTTTCCCAGCAAGTTCAAATAGGGCATATAAATGTCCTAAATGGCTGTGTACATCCCCCTCGCTAATTAATCCCATGATGTGCAGTTTTGAATTAAACTGTTTTACATGGTTAATAGCACCAAGCAACGTTTTGTTTGTAAAAAAAGATCCATCTTGTATTGTTTGACTAATTAAAGTTAGTTTTTGTGTAACGATTCTTCCACCACCAATATTTTCATGTCCTACTTCAGAATTTCCCATTACTCCTTCTGGAAGTCCTACTGCTTCTCCGCATGTATGGAGTCTGGTATTTGGATAACTGTTAAGAAAGGAATTGAAGTTTGGTAAATTTGCTTGGGCAATAGCGTTTCCTTTTTTATCAGGAGAAGAACCCCAACCATCTAAAATTACAAGAGCTACAGGTGTATGTTTCATAATAACCTAATTATTATAATAGAAAAAGATACAATACCGTTAAGTATGTCATTGCGAGCCGAATACCCGCCAAAGGACGGGTCCGCCTAGGCGGAAAATGAGGCGTGGCAATCTCCTAACGTTTAGAGATTCTTCAGTTGTTTTACTCCTTCAGAATGACAAATTGTTTCATTTATTTCTCTTTTACAATACCAATTGCTTTAATTTTAAATCCTAGAGAAGCTGCCAAAATTACGGTAGGAACAAGGTTATAACAATAAGCTTTTACATTACTCTTTAACAAAATCTTTTTTTCGTGAGAATTAGGCTCCACTCCTTCTTTAAGTCCTACTACCACAATTCCATTTTTTGATTTGTAGATGTCTGTAAGAGAAACAAAGTTTGCACCTTGTAATGGATTAACTCCGGATAGATTTATATGGTTTGAAATATCAAACTGTTTCTTTGAAAGATTTGTCAGTGGATGTATGTAATCAATAAGTTCTAGTATCTTAGCCCCTTTTGTTTTCAAAAGTAATTTCTTGACAATGTTGAAATTAGTGGACTTTCTCTTATCCGTAAAATCAATTATGAAGCTATTTCCCATTTCTTTTTTTCAATTATTACAGCATTACTCCAAAACTTTTCAAGCTTATAATAATTTCTTTCTTTCTCGTTCATTATATGAACAATAATATTTCCAAAATCCAATACAGTCCAATTACTTCCTAGAAAACCCTCTTTTGAAACCATTTGGCAATTTAAATTAGAAAGAGATTCTTCGATATGTTTTGAGATTGCTTCAATTTGTGGGGAGCTTTTAGCTGTAATAATTAAAAAATAATCTGCAATAATAGTTAATTTGCTGACATCAAGCAGTACAATATCTTCGCCTTTTTTTTCGTTTGCTGTATTTGCTGCTGTAAAAACAATGTCAAGATCACTAGGAGACGTTTTTGTTTTATTTATTGAGGTATTTTTTCTTTTTGATTTTAAGCTCAATATATTAATTTGATTCCCCTTTTTTTATTGGCTTTAAGCAAAGTGAAGCTTATTTCTAGTAATCTGTTCCCTTAATATATACCCTTTAACTTTGCATTTCACCTTCTATTTTATCAATTGAAGCTAATAAAAGCCAGAATGGGATAAATATTTGTGGTCTGAAAAATACAGTGTCTACCATTCCATGAGTTAAAAGTCCTACTAAAGAAATAAAAATACCAAGTGAAAAAATGTTCTTTTTTTGCCAAAAAAGATGGTGTAATTTAAAAAATGATAGTAAAAATATAAGAATGAATATAAATGAACCTAAAAGTCCAATTTCGACTGCAATTTCAAGGAAAATATTATAAGCAGCTAAAGCATCAAATCCAGTTACCATATATAGTCCGTAAGCCAGCCTAAAGGTGCTATTTCCAGGACCAATTCCAATAAATAAATTATCTTTTAGCATTTGGAAGCAAGCAATCCATACATTAACCCGATAATTGTTGCTGCTGTGTTCTCTTAGAGTAAAAATTGTTAATAATCTTTCTGTAATTACCGGGAACAGAAAAGTTAAAAAAAGGATAAGTCCAATAATTCCAGATATTGCTAAAAGCAAATTTTTTGTTTTATTTATATTTTTCTGAAAAATAAAGTAATTTAAACAAACAATTATTGAGAGGATGGATGATACCAGTAATCCAATATAACCACCCCTTGAACCTGTTAAAATCAGACAAACTAAAATTAATATACTTGCAGTTATGAAAAAAATCTTAAGCAAATTGTTTTTGTGTTCAATAGCTAATATAGTGCAGATTGGTAACACTACAAGTAAGTAACCAGCCAGTAGGTTTGGGTTTCCAAGAGTTGAATAAACCCTTGTATGGATGGTTTCTTGCGTAGGATCTTCCCAGGTTGCCAGTGGCTCAACGCCAATTATATTTTGGTAGATGCCTATTGAAGCTGTTATAACAGCAAAGATACAAAAAAATCCCCACAAGTTTAAGAAAATCTTTTTTGAGCAATTTGCAAAAGTTATTTTGATCATTAAATACCATAGAAAAAAAATAATATATTTTGATAAGCCAACTAAGCTTTCTTTGAAAAAATAAGAGCTAAAAGAACTTATAACTGCAAATGCTAGAAATATTACAATGCAAAAATCCATACTGTTAAATGATATTTTTAAATTTTTACTAGAAAACAAATAGAATAAAAAAAGCAGAAAACTAAATATAATAATTAATCCAACCCCAAATCTGTCACTTGCAAATTGAGGCATTGAAAGTGAGGCAAGAATTCCACAAATTGAAGTTAGCAGCAGTATAAATAGCTTGCTATTAAATCTTGAACAAAGAGGTGTTGTTAGCTGTGAAATACGCTCTATGACTATAATTAATGATTTACCAATAAAGGAATGTTTGATAGTTTGATCTGTCCAAGAATCCAGAGTTGTTAATCCTTTTATTACAGATTGACTTTTCATTTGGTTAATTAGGTTATTGATAGCTTGAACACTCTAATCTCTACCTCTTTTCAGTTAATGGATAAAGATTAATCACTTTTCCATTTAATCTGTAATTAAATCCTTCAAGCTCAATTGGATTTCCGATTTTTATTTTATTTCCACCTATTACATATCCATCATTTGTTACTAATGCTTCATCAGTTAATGTAACGATATAGTCTTTTACATGATCTCTGGTAGGATCTGGTATTGTTTTGTGCAAGGAACCTGAAAGAGAAGGAATTACTATTCTTTTCGGGCTTGATTCAGACTTTATGATTTTTAGTTTTGTGTAAGGTCTGTTTCTAATAGTAATAGCTGATTTATCTCCAACTGTAAATAGTTCAGTGTTTGGTGAAAAAACATCAGAAACAAGTATCTCAATAGCAATATTTCCTTTACCCTCAATGATTTTATTTAGTTGTGTTTTCTCAGCACGAGCAAGTAAATAGCCCGTAACACTAAATAATATTGAGAGAAGTATAAGAAGATCTAAAAAGTTTAAATTTATTTGTATCTTTTTTTTCATTGTGCTTAATATTATATTATCCTTATAACTATGTTACATGAAGGTTACTTAAATAATATTTATTATAGATTCTGGGAGGTTGATAAAAGAGATCAGGCTATTGCAAATGTGTTTGCAATTCATGGATTTGGAGGACACTGTATATGGTTTGACTATGCAGCCGCATTCTTTAATAAAAGAAATATAAATCTTTTCTCTTTTGATTTACCTGGATTTGGACAAAGCAAATACCCAAAAGGAACTGTTGACTCTTATAATGTCTGGCTTGATGAAACAAAGCAAACACTTGAAAAATTCTTAATTCAGTTTAATATAAAAGAACCTGTTTTTATTCTTGGTCATAGTCTTGGTGCACTTATATCAATTTTGTTAAGTAAAACAGTAAAGGCAAATGGTTGGATTCTTTCAGTTCCTGGGTTTGAAGGAGATAAAGACACATGGCCTTTTTTTAGCTTTGTACTCCCTACTCTAATCAAAGGAGCATTCACTCCTGATGAAAAAATAATTGTGCCATTTGGTCCTGAGCTACTTACAAAAAATAAAGAGACTCAACTGAAAGTAAAAAAAGATCCTTATAGAATCACGAATCCAAGTGCTCAGATCTTTAAACATGTTTACTTCCTTTCTAAAAAAGCTCATCAATTTAAGGACATTCCGAGAGAGCCTGTTTTGGTATTACTTGCTGGGGAAGATAAGGTATGTTCAAATGCCCCAATGGAAGAGTACTTTGATAAGCTAACTGTTAAGGATAAGTGTAAGAAAATTTATACAAATTCCTTTCACGATTTATTTATTGAAGATGAACTAAATCAAGTTGTGAACGACATTTCAGTATGGATAACTGAACATCTTTTATAATTTATTAAAAGTAAAGTTTGTAAAAAAATTGCTTTCCTGAAATCATGTAAACAGAGGATTCTATTATCTTCTTGGAGGTACCCCTGACAAATGTACTATAATTAGGGCTAAATCTATTTGATAGGGGTATAAGCTATGTCTCGCAAACCAGTTAAGAAAGAGGCTTTTATTAGGGAATTACTGTTAAAAACGGTAGGGACAAATCCTGATCTATTTTCTTATTATGTTGGCCTAATGGAGGCAAAAGAGCTTTTAGGTAAAAATACTCCAGAGAATAAATCTGACTTTCAAACAACTGAAAAGCCAAAAAGAATAATAACTGATTGCTAGTAATTTCTAAGATATTTTATTGCTTCTTTTGCTCGCTCTTTTATATCTTTTGAAGTTACAAAATAAGTTCTTCCCATTATCTCCCATTCCAATAGTACTTCCCGAAATAACCGATCAATCTGATTTTGATAATCGTTATCATTCCACCTGAACCCATCATCTTTGGTCTTAAATAATCTTGGGATATAAATTATGTGGGAATACTTAAGAGCTTGTGTAAATGCAAGTTTGAAATATTTTTCTGATTCAAATGTTTTTTTACTACACCAGCTCCATCTTACCCAGTGAATCCAACAATCAATAGTTGAGCGATCTGAAATAAACTCTTTATATCTTTCTTCCAGTTTGATTTGTTCTTTTAAAACAAGTAATCTGAACTTGTCGTGATCTTTGATTTCATAGATGTTTTTATAACCCAGCTTCTGACAAATATCTCTTGCTAGTTCAGGTATAACTTTTAAATCAAGTTCCTTTTTAATATTGTTTAATAAAGTCGTTTTACCTACCCCTGCAGAGCCAATAATTACGAGTCTTTTTTTTGAATCTTTTAACATAATTAATGATAAATCTCTCTTTTTGATGTTAGACTAATTATATTGTTGAGGTAGGAAATATGAAAAAAGCATTTTTATTAATAATACTTCTTTTAGCTTCAGTTCAAAATTCGTATGCATCGAACTCTTCACAAAGTGAAATGCAATTCAAAAAGAAAAAAGCACTAGCCTGGTATGATTCTCGAGCTAATCATAGTTTCTACAGAAATGCTGCACAAAATGAAATAGCTATTAAGAAAGAAAAAGCATTGAAATGGTATACGAGCAGAATTTCAGTTTTTAGTAATGAAATTAATCGCTCTAAGAGTAAAGCATTGCGTTGGTATGACCACAATAGTAAATAGTTTTAAATGCCAGTTGTAGCTAATAGTTTTAATATAAAAGAACAAATTGTTGAAATAGATAATTTACAAAGCTTTCAATGGAATAAGGTTTTACAGTCGATTCTTGATAAGAATAAATCTGAAAATCAATATTTAATCAAATTAAATCTTGTTAAAACTACAAAAGAAAAATTGTATTTTAATACTGTTTTTGTAGAAGGGTTAAAAAGTTTTATTAATGAATCATTTAAGTATAACCATGAGCTGCAATCCACGAATTGCGATCCACAATTAACTTGTTTAATTATTCCGACCGGTATCGGTGCTGCATTTGGAGGTTATGCTGGCGATGCTAACCCGTTAGCAAAAGTTTTTGCTAATAAGAGCAAATATCTTCTTACACATCCAAATGTTGTTAATGGAGCAGTTTTAAGTGATCCACCTTCAAATTTAATTTATTTAGAAGGGTTCTTTTTAGATCAATTCTTGCTTGGACAAATTAGTATCGTTCCAAAAAATAAAAATAAAATTGGAGTGATTTTTGACAGTTCAATTTCCAGGGAAAGACTTGACTGTGAAGTAAATGTTCTAAATGCTTTAAATGCATTTTATGGTTGTGAGATTGTTGGTTGGACATTAACAGAAAAGCCTTTAAAAGTTATACCGGAGATAAATAAATTTGGGTTTTCTACTGGAAAGGTTGAAAATATTGAATCCCTTGTAACAAAAGGACTTATTTTGAAAGAAGCTGGAGCAACTGCACTTGCTGTTTGCTGTGTTATACCAGATCTTGAATTGAACAGTAACTATACCTCAGGTTCTGGAATTGATCCTATTGGTGGAATAGAGTCTCTAATTTCACGTATTGTCTCAGCAAGTACTGGATTGGTTTCTGCACATGCCCCGATTTTAGTTTCAAATGAAAATGTTGATTATAATAAACTGTCTCCGTTATCTGCGGCAGAATATATAGCTCAGACATTTCTCCCTTCAGTAATTTCTGGCTTACGTTTTGCTCCGCAGATAATGTTAAAAGCTTCTTCTGATTCTCTATCTGTAAAAAATGTCTCAGATATCATTGTTCCATATAGTGCGTTTGGTAGTCCCGGAGTATTTTATATGAATGAAGTCTTTAAAAATGTGACTTTAATTAAGGAAAATGAAACTTGTTTAGAAGTTAACCCAGCTCATCTAAATATTAACTTTAAAGTTATCGATAAGTATTTAGATTTGATAAATAGTAAAGAACTTGAAAAGTCCTCTATTAATCCGCTTGTTTTAAATAGACCTGTTAATAAAATCCCAAGAATATAATCTACTCTAGCAATCCACAATCTTTTGCAGAATTAAGTTTTAATATTCCTGTATTTGAATAAACCTGTAATTTCTCTCTTGAGTCTGTGATGTCTAAGTTCCTTAGAGCAAGTTGTCCAATTCTGTCTTCAGGAGTAAATTCACCCTCCTCTTTTTCCATAGTAAGTCTTTCAGGTTTATAGGTAAAGTTTTCACCCTTTGTATCTAAAATAGAATAGTCATCACCACGTCTAAGTTCAAGAGTTACTTCTCCTGTAATTGCTTTTGCTATCCATCTTTGCAAGGTTTCTCTTAACATCATTGCTTGTGGATCAAACCATCTACCTTCATAAAGAAGTCTTCCCAAGCGTTTTCCAAGTGTTCTGTAATTTTCTATTGTTCCTTCATTGTGAATAGCGCTGATTAATCTTTCATAAGCAATGAATAGTAATGCAAGACCGGGTGCTTCATAGATTCCTCTACTTTTTGCTTCTATGATTCTGTTTTCAATCTGATCGGACATTCCAAGCCCATGTCTTCCACCAATTTTATTTGCTTCTTCAATAAGCTCAACAGGATTTTTGAATTCTTTGTCATTAATTGCTACTGGCACTCCTTCTTTAAATGAAATCTTTACTTTTTCAAAGTCAATTTCTGTTTTCTTGTCCCAGAAGCTTACTCCCATGATAGGTTTTACGATATTAACTCCGTTATTTAAGAATTCAAGATCTTTAGCTTCATGAGTGGCTCCAAGAAGATTTGAATCTGTAGAATATGCTTTTTCTGCTTGTACTTTATAGTCAAAGCCTTTTTTTGAAAGCCATTCTGACATTTCTTTCCTACCACCTAATTCATTTACAAATGTAGTATCAAGCCATGGTTTATAAATTTTCAGATTGTTATTTACAAGACGTCCATATCGATAAAATCTTTCTATATCATTTCCTTTATAGGTAGAGCCGTCTCCCCAGATTTCTACTTTATCCTTTTTCATTTCTCTAACTAAAATGGTTCCAGTTACTGCTCTGCCAATAGGAGTAGTATTGAAATAAACCTTTCCAGCTGTAGATATGTGAAATGCTCCGCACATGAGTGCAGCAATTCCTTCATTTACTAACTGTAATCTACAATCAACAAGCCTTGCTTTTTCTGCACCGTGCTTTAGAGCTTTCTCTGGAATATCTTCGTAATTCTTTTCATCAGGTTGACCAAGATTTGCAGTGTAGGCAAATGGTATTCCACCTTTTTCCCTGATCCAGTTAATAGCAACACATGTATCAAGTCCTCCAGAAAAGGCGATTCCAATTTTTTCTCCTTTAGGGATTGATTTTAAAATTGTTTGCATTCTAATTCCTAACTACAATCTGATAGAATATCATACATGAAAGACTTACTGACAAAGAGTAATGCCAGGGAAGAAGAAAAGAGAATAATTCCTGCCCATATAGCCATAATCATGGATGGTAACAGGCGTTGGGCTAAGGATAAGAATCTTCCTTCAATGTTTGGACACAAAGAAGGAGTTCAGGCATTAAAGAAGATTACTCGATATGCAAATGATATTCTTGGTGTTAAATATTTAACTGTATATGCTTTTTCTACTGAGAACTGGAATAGAAAAAAAGAAGAAGTTGATTTTTTAATGTTTCTTGTTCAGGATGCACTTCAAAAAGAAATCAATGAAATGCACTCTGAAAATGTAAGAATAAGGTTTATTGGTTTTTATAAAGAACTTCCAGGTTCTCTTCCTAAAATATTAAATGATGCAATGGAAAAAACAAAAAATAATACCGGGATAAATTTGAATGTGGCATTGAATTATGGAAGCAGAGCGGAAATAGCAAATGCAGTGAAAGAGATTGCAAAAAAAATAAAATTAGATGAAATTAAAATAGATGATATTACTCCAGAGTTAATAAATGCAAATTTACTTACAAAGGATATTCCTGATCCTGAACTTTTAATCAGAACTGGTGGTGAGCTTAGAATTAGTAATTATCTCTTATGGCAGTGTGCTTATACTGAGTTCTATTCTACAGAAGCTTTGTGGCCTGCATTTGATACAAATGAGCTTGAAAAAGCGATTAATGAGTTTAATAAAAGACAGAGAAGATTTGGGGTTTAAACTAAAGTTTGTAATTGTTGCTTTTGATCTTCTGCTATGCAAGCTTCTATTACAGGGTCTAAATCACCTTCTAAGGCAGTATCTAATGTAAAATTCTCATTTAATCTGTGATCTGTAATTCTATTATCTTTGAAATTATAAGTTCTTATCTTTTCACTTCTATCTCCAGTTCCTACCTGCATTTTACGCTTTGCATAGATTTCTTTTTGTTGCTTTTGTAATTCCATGTCATAAAGCCTTGATCTTAGTAACTGAAGTCCTTTGTTTTTGTTTTGAAGCTGACTTCTTTCTTCTGTACAATGCACCATCAGTCCACTTGGTTTGTGAACTATTCTTACAGCAGTTTCCACCTTGTTTACGTTTTGCCCGCCAGCACCACCAGATCTCATAGTGGTGATTTCAAGATCGTTAGGATCTAGTTTTACATCCACTTCATCTACTTCAGGCATTACAGCTACAGTTATAGTGCTGGTATGAACTCTTCCGGAAGCTTCTGTTAAAGGTACTCTCTGAACTCTGTGTACTCCTGATTCAAATTTTAGTTTACTGTAGACATTCTCGCCGTTCATTTCTATAACGACAAGTTTGTATCCGCTTATATCTCCCTGATTAGCATCTACGATTTTTGTACTCCAGCCTTGCTTATCTGCGTATCTTGTGTACATTCTAAGTAAGTCTCCGGCAAATATTGCTGACTCTTCACCACCAGCAGCAGCGCGAATTTCAAGCATAATATCTTTCTCATCATTTGGATCTTTTGGTAGAAGTAAGATTCTAAGCCTGTTTTCAATTCCTTCTATTTCTTTTACAATTTCTTCAATCTCTAATTTAGCCATT
>JAHFBE010000022.1 GCA_023250205.1 Candidatus Melainabacteria bacterium
TGGTTGTTTTAATACTTGCATTTGCAAGACGTTCGACAACTGCTCTTGCAGTATCAGGGTTACTTGAGGCATTTCTTATAAACCCAAGTAATAAAGGAAATATTCTCTTATCATCACTAGGAGGATCGGATGTATATCTTAGATCAATTAATTGTTGTACAGCGCTACTTACTTTGTTTTTGACAGCAGATTGAATACTTTCTTTTGTACTTCTTGCTGCATCTGCGACACTATAGCTACTATAGGATTGATTATGTTCAATTTGTTCTAATTTAACTAATACAGATTGAACTTCCCTTGCTAAAGGATTTTCTGAACAAATTTTACCTAAGGCATTAATGGCAGCAATTTTGACATCGTTATTGCCATGACTTAAGCCATGTCTTAGTAATGGTTCAATTGCAGCTAAGCCAAATTTTCCACAGGCTTCAGCTGCTTCTTTTGCTTTTGTAGGATCTGTATTCTTTAAAGATTCAAATATTATAGTTTGTTCAGTTGTTGCTGGTATTGTTTTTGGCTGTATGGAAGGATCATTTTTAAGTATTTTAATAGATTGTTCAATTGTAAGATCGCTTGCTGCTTTTGCTGCTTTGGTTTGGACTTCGCCACTTGAACCATTTGCAAAATTTCTTAGCCTGTTTGCTATTTCTTGCACTCTTGAGCTATCTGGATTCTTATTACAAATTTCTACTAATGTATCTATTGTTGCTAGTTTTACTTTGTCATCTGAGTGTGTTAAACCATTGCTTAGTAATGTATCAATAGCTGCAAGACCTAGGTTTCTACAGTCTTTAGCTGCTTGTTTTGCTTTTTCTGGATCTGCATCTTTTAAGAGTTCAAGAGGATCTTTGGGTTCATTATCTGATATTGGTGAAGCTACAATAGGCTCGTTATCTGGTTTTGGTGAACTGATAACAGGTTCATTATTATTTTGAGAATGTACAGGCTCTTCTTCTGGAAGTGACAGATCAAATTCACTGTCATTGTCTGCTGCTGGTGTTTGAGATATAGCGGAGTCATCATCAGCAACATCCAGATCTAATCCAACAACATCATCATCATTATTTAGAGCTGGAGAAGGTTTTGCAGGCTGAGGAGTTGGAGAGGATTGTACAGGCTGTGGTGTTGGAGAAGGTTTTGCAGGTTGAGGAGTTGGAGAGGAAGATTGTCCTGTTGATGATGAAGCTGATTTAGCAGGTTGTGGTGCTGGAGAGGAAGATTGTCCTGTTGGTGATGAAGCTGATTTAGCAGGCTGTGGTGCTGGAGAGGAAGATTGTCCTGTTGGTGATGAAGCTGATTTAGCAGGCTGTGGTGTTTTGCTTGTCTTAGATTTAGCAAAAAGTGAAGGGTTTGCTGTAACGATTTCGTTTATAGCAATATTAATGACTTTTCTTGATTTCCCATTTGCTTTCTTTTGGAGTTGCTTTAATACATTAACTACTTCAATGGTATCAGGATTTCCAGGGTTATTTACACAGAGCTGCCTTAAAGCTTTTAAAGCAGCAACTCTTACTTTGTTGCTTTGACTTTTCAATCCATGTTCTAAAATTGGATTAATTGCTTCGCTTGCATTAAATTTGCCAAGCAATTGAATTGTTGATTCTTGTAGATCCTCATCGGTATTTCTTGCTAAAAATTTACAAAGTGAAGGAACTGTTTCTTTTTGCTTATTTGTATCAGTTATGTTTTTAAAACTATTTATTATAATTTCACAAGTGTCCGGTTCTGATTCAACTTCAAGCCTGTTTGCTAAAGCTTTTATTATTTCAGTATCACTAGTTCTTTGTAGCAGAGTTGCCAGTGAAACGGTGACTGCTTGTCGAAGTCCTGTATTAGAATGGTTTATGTTTTCATCTTTTAAGAGAAGATCTTTTACCTGATCAGGTGAAAATCTGCTTAATGTAAGAGCTATCCAGGATTTCTCTTCAATGGATTGAGTATTTTCAAAAAGATCTTTTAATGGCTTTAGTGCTTTAGATGCTTTCACTGGATCTTTTTCTGCAAGAAGTCCTATAGCTTGAATTGCTCCAATTCTGACAGAAGACTCAGGGTCAGATAAACAATTTATTAAATCAGTGATCACTCCAAAGGCACCGAGTTTACCTAATGAAACGGCTGATTGTGCTCTTACTTCTTTAGCGTCTGCCGGATCTACTAAAACATTTTTTAGTGGTGCAACAGCATCAATATTATTACTGTTACCAAGTTCATGGGCAGCTAGTGTTCTGCTATTAAGATCATTATTATCTTTGCCTAAATTAATTAATTGTTGATTTATATCTTTATTAACATGTTTATTCTTTTCCATGGAGCCATCTCCATGAACATCTGGGTTTAAACGTGTAGCATAAAAATATATTGCACTTCCTGCAGATACTAGTGCTCCAAGGACTCCTGCATGACCTAATTTACTTAAACCATCATTATCTGATCTGCCACCTAAAAAGTATAAAAGAAGAGCAGCAACAGAACTACCACCAAAAGCAACAAGTGACCACCAGGTTCCGGTATTGATTGTTTCACCAGTTCCAATTACATGATCTCTGACTTGATCTTCTGTAAGATCTTTACTAGAGCAACTGCTTGGGGTATAGGCCCAGCTTACTTTTCCATTATTTATTTGACATCCTGTCATAAGTTAGTAAATAAAAAAATACTTCTTGCTAGGATATACAAGAGGAAAAATACAAGAAACTTTATATGTATATATATGAAAATGAAAACAATTTTAACTTTAAAAGCTTTATTGATAAGGGTTTTGCTGAATCGTTAATCTTACTTTAACCTACTTTGAAAAACTGAGCTATTAAGGTAGTTGGTTGCTAAAAAAACAGCAAACCTAATATAAATATTTTTGCAATGGGGTGTGTAAAGTTTTCGAGGATTCACGTCATTGCGAGCCGAACAAAGTGAGGTGTGGCAATCCCAAACAATTTGCGCAAGTTACATCGGGATTGCTTCGTCACTGCGTTCCTCGCAATGACATATTATCCTCGAGTTTCTTACAGACCCTTTGCAATCAATTATTTTTTTTAATAATAAGTAATTAACCAAGTGAATTCATTCTTAAAGCCCATATAATAGCGGCCATTAAAAATATAATTCCGTATAATCCAAAATAATCAAAATACTTCTTTACTAAATTCATAATCTCGTCCTTGTTCTATATAAAGCAACCTTAACCAAAAATTTGATATTAGTTTTATACCCACTAATAAAATTCTTAATACAATGAATTGTGGAATAGTTATAATTCTGTCTAAATTTGAGGTTTATGAGTGAATTTAAGCTAGTATTTTAAGTTATGTATTTTTCTAAAATGATTAACTCGGTAAAGCAAAAACCAGGATTATTCTTATGTGTTTTTTCCCTTTGTGTTTTATTCTTTCTAATACTTCCACTAAATCTTTCAGTTATCTGTGCTAATGAAAATCAGGGATTTGCTTTTACATGGGGCGAAGCTCTTTTACGTTGGAAAGAGCTTGCTTGTGGGCGAGGAATTTTGTTTGTGTTGTTATATTCACTAGTATTGAAGGTGTTTGGATTTAATTCATATTCAATAGTAGCTATTCATATTATTGAAACAGTTGTTTTATTTTTGATTGGTATTTTGATTTATCTTATAGTTAAACAAGCTCTTAGAAATGATCTTTATGGAGGACTTGCGGTTTTATTTTGGGTGATATTTGTATGTACTCCAATTGGAATGTCTGATTTAATTGTTGAATTAGCATCTCACTATAATTTAAATGAAGAAAATCTTTGTGTCTTATTTTCATTATTTTCTTTGTTTTGCCTTTTAGTTTCTGGTTTATTTAATGCTGAGCAAAGTCTAATGCCCAGTATAAAGGAAAAGCTATTTTCTGCTTTTGCTGGTATTTTTGCTATTTGTTCTATGATGTCAAAAGCAAATGGAGCAATATTATTGATTGCTACATTAATCTGGTTTTTATTGAACTTCTTTATAAGAAATGAATATTTTAAGTATGCAATTAAAAAAACTCAATATTATTTCTTCGGACTACTAGGAAGTTTGCTCTTTTTTAATATTGTTTTATATGTTTTAAATGGAGATCTGTTGACTACATGGAGAGATTATTTTCTTCTCGGAAATTATACAAATGAACATTTAAATTCATGTAAGCTGCTTTTTGCTAACTTCTTTTACTTTATGACTAGACATACAAACTCTATTAGTAACTTTATTTTATTTTTCTTCATCCTTCTGCTTTTATTATTTGGATTAATAAGAAATTTTGTGAAGAGGAATGATTTAAGTAATATTTCAAATTTTTGGCTGCTTATAAGTTTGTGGGGGATTGGAAATGTGTGTGCTATTGTTGCTCCAGGAACCTATCAGCCGTATTACTACCATTTGATTTGGTCTGTAGCTGCAATCCTCTTATCTTTTGGGTTGTATGAACTATTCTTGAAGTTCTCAGGTAAGAAAATATTTTTAGCATTAATTATTTTATTTGTAATAGTGTTCTTCTTTTGTAGAATTGGCGTAACTGTTCCGTCTCACTACAAATTAACTAAAGCTTTAAATGCTCTTAGCGTTTTTAAGCAGCCTCAGTCATTTCAGGATCCAGTTTTGCCTTATGTAGCAAAAACAAGTGTTAGACCTAGGATATTTCAATTAGCAGATTTGGTAAACAGATTATTGCCTGACAAAGACAGTACATTCTACATAGTAGATTTTTCTCAAAAAGGCTTCATTGCTTTTACTCCACTCTCTTATATCTATGCAAAAAGATATCCGCCTACATCTGTAGATGCTGGACTTTTAGGTGTGCCTACTATTTTAAAAAGTAAACTAAAAATTTTACAAAGAGATCTCTCTCGCAGAAAACCAGAAATAATAATACTGTCTAAAACTATTTCATTGCAGCCGTGGCAGGTTCAGGATCTAACACCATTTGTGCAATGGTTAACTGGCGTGATTAAGGAAGAATATCGCTATGAAACTTATGTTAATTTGCTTATGAAAAATGATCAGCAAGAAACATTCTTTATTCTTAGAAAAATAAAATAAGCCTATGAACTTTTACTTAAAAGTAATGAATCTTTAACTACCACTTCTGCAATTTTAACTGCATTTAATGCTGCACCTATAAGTAGATTGTCAGCTACAACCCATAAATTAAAGGTGCTTGGATTTGATTTATCTTCTCTAATTCTTCCTACAAAAACAGGATCAGTGCCAGCAATATCTATAGCCATTGGGTATTTTAAATTTGCAGGATCATCATATACTTGCAGCATGTCAGGATTAAAATCATTAAGTGCTTTTGTGATTTGTTCTTTTGTTACAGGTTTTGAAAGTTCTACATTTACGCTTTCGCTGTGTCCTATATAAACTGGTACGCGAACTGCAGTGCATGTAATTCTTAGATCTGGGATACCAAGGATTTTTCTGGACTCGTTTATAACCTTAATTTCTTCTTTGGTATATCCATCATCACTAAATACGTCGATATGAGGGATTACATTAAATGCAAATTTTCTGTTAGTTGTTTTTGAAGTATATGAGCCACTATTTAAATGTTGTTTTGATTGTTCATGCAACTCATCCATTGCAGCTTTTCCAGCCCCTGATACACTCTGATAAGTGCTTACAATAACTCTTTTTAAACCTGCAAGTTCATGCAATGCTTTTAATGGTGGCATGAGCTGTGCAGTAGTACAGTTTGGATTTGCAATAATTCCTTTGTGTTTTTTAAGATCATGATTGTTTATTCCAGCTACTATAAGTGGAACACTAGGATCCATTCTGTATGCAGAACTGTTGTCTATAACAACTGCTCCAGCCTTGACAGCAAAGGGGGCAAGCTCTTTGCTTATTGAACCACCAGCTGAAGCCAGAACAAGATCAATATCATTAAAGCTGTCCTTTGTAGCTTCTTCAACAATATAATCTTTTCCCTGAAACCTGACTTTTATTCCTGCAGATTTAGCTGATGCAAGTAGTTTTATGCTTGCAAAAGGAAAGCCCCTTCTTTCAATTATTTCAAGAAATTTGCGCCCTACATTGCCAGTGGCACCAAGGATTGCAATGTTTGGTTTGTTATTTACCATAAGACTTATTATGATATCAGATGATATAATTCATCATGTAATTATGAAACTAAAAACAATCTTAGTATTAATTCTTAATCTCTTACTAATTGCACCAGTGGTAAATGCTCAAACCACATGTGATTTATGTGATTCTACGTTGCTTGTTACCGGACAGGGTGAAGTTACTGCAAAGCCGGATCAATCTACCATAGTGGTACAGGCTACAAGCAGAGGAAAGACAGCGGGTGAGGCTGTTAGTACAAATGCTTTGCAAATGCAAAAACTAATTAATGCTTTAATTGCTACAGGTATTCTGGCAAGTGATATTCAAACTCAAAATGTTAGTGTTTTTCCTGTTTATAAGGATAAAATAAATTCACAGAATGCCACAAACAATATAATTGCTTATGAAGCAACAAATAGTGTAATAGTAATTGTAAAAAAAGTTGATGATACTGGACGCATTATAGATTTGATATCAAGTACAGGTGATTATATAATTTCAGGAATTAATTTTAGTCTTGAAAATGATGAAAATGAAAAAGCTGATGCACTTGATGAAGCTGTAGCAGATGCCAGGCAAAAAGCAGAAGCTATTGCTTCTGCCGCAAGAACAAAAATAACAGGAATTAAAAAAATAAGTGCTGATAGTGGCTATGTCTCAAGCAAGACTTTTGATGCTGGTGCTGCACCATCTTCTACCCCGGTTCAACCAGGAGATCTTTCCGTCAACGCAAGTGTTTCTATAGAATATATTATTGAAAAGTAAACGAAATGCAAAATCAATTTGGACAAGTAATTACAGCAATGGTCACACCATTTAAAAATGATCTTTCCATTGATTTTGAAGCTACAGAAAAGCTTGTTAACCATATTATTAAGACTGGAACGGATACTATCTGTGTAGCTGGAACTACAGGTGAAAGTCCTACATTAACTCATGAGGAAGAAAGAGAGTTATGTAAGTTTGTTCAGAAGATAGCAAACAAAAAAGTGAAAATTATTTTAGGTACGGGTTCAAACTCTACAGCTACAGCTATTGAATCGAATAAAGAAGCTGAAAAGCTAGGAGTAGATGGGGTGCTTTCAGTTGTGCCTTATTACAACAAACCAAATCAAACAGGACTTTTAGAACACTTTAGCCACATTGCTAAAAATACGGGTTTGCCCATAATTTTATACAACATTCCAGGACGTACAGGAATAAATATAGAACCTCAAACAGTATCTGAGCTAGTAGAAAAGCATAAAAATATTGTTGGTTATAAGGATGCTACTGGGAATCTTGAAAATACAAGTCAAGTTGTACAGCTTACCCCAAAAGATTTTCTTATGTATAGTGGGGATGATAGCCTTACTTTACCTATGTTATCGATAGGTGCAATAGGAGTTATAAGTGTAGCCAGTCATATTGTTGGTAATGAGATTAAAGATATGATAAATTGTTTCTTTGCAGGTAAAACAGATTTAGCAAGAGAGATTCATAATAAACTCTTTCCTTTATTTAAGGAGTTGTTTAAGGCACCAAATCCTACATGTATAAAAGCAGCTTTGGAAATGAAAGGAATATGCAAATCAAATTTAAGACTTCCACTGGTAAAATTAAATGAAAAACAGTTAAATGAGTTAAAGCAGGTGTTGGATAAAGTTTGTCCAAAAGAATTAGCAACTAAGTAAAAAGTTTCAAAACCCGGAATGATTTAGATACATGAAAATGTATCCCGGTAATGATGTGTGTGATTGTTAAAGCAATCCAAAATAAGGAAGAAAACAAATGCCAAGTAATAGAACAAGTATGGGTGAATTAGAAAAGCGTGTACGTAAAGTAATTAAACGTGGAGATGACACATTTGTTGTTGCTAAGGGTGAAGATAGTTTAAGTGGTCATGTACCTTTAATTCCAAATGCAAAGGTAAAGGTTATTCCCTTGGGAGGAATGTGTGAAATTGGTAAGAATACCTGGATTATTGAATATGAAGATGACATGGTAATTATTGATGGTGGACTTGCTTTTCCATCTGATGAAATGCCTGGGGTTGAAATAGTTCTTCCTGATATCAGTTATCTTGTTCAGAATAAAAATAAAATTAGAGGACTAGTTATTACTCATGGTCATGAAGATCATATTGGTGGCATTGTCCCAATGTTAAAACAGTTTGATATTCCAATTATTTATGGACCATCATTAGCAGTTGGACTTTTGGAAGAAAAGTTAAAAGATGCTCAACTTACTGATAAAACTGAACTTGTAAAAGGAAGACCCAGGCAGACTTTTAAACTTGGTGCACTAGCTTTTACTTATGTAAGAAATACTCACTCTATTGCTGATAGTTTTTGTCTAATCATTCATACACCAGCAGGGAAGATAGTTCACTCCGGTGATTTTAAATTTGATTTTACTCCTGTTGATGGAGAATTTTTTGATGTTTATACTCTTGCTAAGGCTGGAGAAGATGGAGTTGTTCTATTAATTAGTGATAGTACAAATGTGGAGAGAGAAGGTTATACTCCTTCTGAACGTTCTGTTTATGCAAAACTGGAAGAAGAATTTAATAGAGCACCTGGAAGAATAGTGATTACTACCTTTGCTTCTCAGGTACATAGAATAAGACAAATCCTGGATATTTGTGTGAAGATGGAAAAAAAGGTTGCAATCTTTGGAAGGTCAATGCTTTTACTTGCAACTATCTCAAGAGAATTGGGGCATATGAAATTCCCTGATGGTTTATTGATTAATTTAGAAGATGTAAATAAACTTCCAGATGAAAAAATAGTGATTTTAACTACTGGCTCGCAGGGAGAACCACTTTCTGCACTAACAAGAATGGCCTTTGATGAACATAAGCAAATAACAATTCAGCCAAAGGATACTGTAATTATTTCTGCTACTCCAATTCCTGGCAATGAGAGGGCAGTTGCAAATGTTGTTAATGCACTTAGTGCAAAAGGTGCACATGTGGTTTATGGAAGAGACTCCGGTGTACATGTGTCTGGTCATGCATGCAAAGAAGAACAGAGAATGCTTTTGAATGTAGTAAAACCAAAATATTTCTTGCCTGCTCATGGTGAGTATCGCATGCTTGTTTTGCATGGAAATCTTGGAGTAGAGTGTGGTGTAGATCCAAAAAACATTTTTATTATGGAAAATGGCGATGTACTTGAATTAACAGGGAAGTCTGCAAAATTGAACGGTCAGGTTCCAAGTGGAATTATTATGGTTGATAGTACAAGAGTTGGTGATGTTGATGAATATATAATTGAACAAAGACACAAGCTCGCTTCAGAAGGACTTCTTAGCATTATGACAATTGTTGCCGGAGGAAAAGTTCTTGAAGAACCTGTAGTAGAAGCTAAGGGATTAGTTCTTGCACAGGAAGATACTACTCATGGACAGTTTGTTACAGATGCTAAAAAAATAGTGGCTAAAACCATTACTGAAAATCTTAGTGATAGTAAAGCAATTAATATTGATGACTTGAAAGAGAAGGTTAAAGTAGAGTTAAAGAAATTGATTCATAAAGAACTAAAAAGAGAACCACTTGTACAAGTCGTAATATTAGAATCAAAATAGGGTTAACAGCGTCACTGAATGATGTAAAACAAAACATAACCTTTTAAAGGTATATTGTAATTAATGCATATTATTCACTTAAAGACTGCAAATGTCCATGAAATAGATGTAAATGAATTGCCGGATTATAAACTGATTGGCAAGCTTCTTTTAGAACAAACAATAAAATATCCAGGTGACATAGTAGTTATAAATAATAAGAGCTATATAACTGTAGAAAAAATTAACCATTACTATTTTGATGGGGTTAAATATCAGTTTGCAAAAATGAGCTTATTAGTTAAACCGCTTGAGAATTTTTGTTAATTCTTTTTTTTTTCTTCCTTTTTCATGTCATAAATAACCATTGCTGCATATAAAAGTGCAGGAACAATTAAGAGCAAAGAAAGTAAAAAAGTTTGAAATTCATGACTCATTATTTTTTCTCCATTAACCGTAACCTGCCTAAAAAAATAAGAATTAAACCAATTACAAGTACCATTATACCCAAGCCATAATTTGATTCTAAGAATGATTTATTAAGTACTATTTCTTGAAATATGATTGAACCAAAAGGTGCTAAAAATGCAAACCCAATGCTTTTTAAGATACTTGAATCATATTTTTGTACTTCCGTTGTCATGCTAAAGAATATATCAAATGACTACTCGAAATCATGTAACCATTGGTTACATGATTCATAATTTTATGAAGATTTAATATTGGTGATTTAATAATACTTAGATAAGTAATCCCTCTAAATACTCATTCATATTAAATTGTGCAAGGTCATCTATCTTTTCGCCCGTACCGATTAGTTTTACTGGGAGGGAAAGCTTATTCATTATATTTAGAATTACTCCACCTTTTGCAGAACTGTCTAATTTTGAAAGAATGATTCCTGTTAGTCCAATTGCTTTTGAAAAAAGCTCTGCTTGAATTATTGCATTTTGTCCAATGGTAGCATCCAGGACTATTAGTTTTTCATATTGTTGAGACGTTGCATGCAACGTCTTTACTGAGGACATGCCATGGCATGCCTTTACAATTACAGCATCTATTTTTTTTAACTCATCCATCAAATTTGTTTGTGAATGAAGTCTTCCAGCGGTGTCTACTAATAGCAGATTGTAATTATCTTTTTTTGCTTTTTCAATTGCATTAAATATTACTGCATCTGGTTTTTTAATGTCTGGTGGTGAAAATATTTCAACCCCTGCTTTTTGAGCCCAGATATCTAATTGTTCACCTGCAGCTGCACGAAAAGTATCTGCTGCAACAATTAACACTTTAAAATCTTCTTCTTTGAAATGCTTTGCCAGCTTACCGATAGAAGTAGTTTTTCCTGAGCCATTAACGCCGACGATGAGAAGAATGTTTAATCCATTAATGGATAATTCCTGTAGGGGCGTTTCATGAAACGCCCCTACAACACTTCTAATACTATCTTTCAATATGATTTGAATTTTTGATTTGTTTATCTTTTGATCCGTAATCTTATTTCTCACATTTGAAACAATTTTTTCTGATAAATCAATACCAATATCTGCTTTAATAAATTTCTCTAATAAATCGTCATAAAAATCATCATTTATTTCTATAATTAAATCTTTTGTTGGAACAGGTTGTGACTGTAAACCTGTTCTTGTTTTAAACAGTGCCTCTTTAATCTTTGATAAGTTGTTTTGTAGCCAGCCCTTCATCATTTATAATCATACTATGGCTATAAATGATTCTATTGCATTATTACCTCTGGATAATCGTCCTGTTTCATATTTGTTGCCAAAACAAATAGCAGATTTTTCTGGTATTAATCTTATTTTGCCTGAGAGAAAATATTTAGGGGATTTGAAACGTGGCTCTGATTTGGCTTACATTGAACAATGGTTGCAAGAAACCGTAAGGGTGTACCATGGTACACCCTTAGCATTGGTGATTTCCCTGGATAATTTTATTTATGGGGGATTGGTTCAGAGTCGAAAACATAATTTCACATTAGAAGAATTAAAGAATCGTTGTAGGGGGTTGCTGCAGCAAATCCCTACGGGAAGATATGGATTCTCCTCTATCATGCGCATACCGAATTATAATTCCAATGAAGAAGAAAAAGATTATTGGAAAGATTATGGGGAAAAACTATTTAAGTGGTCAGAGTTAACGCATAAAGTTGGAGATAAGAATATTGCTACAGTACAAGATATCCCTTTAATTATGGAAGAGTGGTATCAGTCTTCAAAGAAAATACCTTCAGATATTCTTGCAGATTATAAAGGGCATAGGGATAAAAATCTTACTGTGAACCTTATCTGGCTTGAATCTCTCCATGAGAATCTTTTTGAATATCTGATATTTGCATGTGATGATTCAGGAAAATATGGAATGAATGTGGTTGAATCTGAATATATAAAAAAACAAATTAAAAATCATAATTTTGCAAGTAAGGCAAAAGTTTTGTCCGGGACAGATGAAATCCCACTTGTTCTATTAACAAAAGCAGTATTAAGGAAATCCAAATACAAACCAACAGTTTCTTTGCTCTTTAATAGTGTTGAGGGAAAAAATCAGATTGCACGATATGAGTCAAATACAATAAATGATTCAGTTACAGGTCAGATTGAAACCTTAGGTCTTGAAGTTAGAGATTATAAAGATTCTGATATTACTTTATTTATTCATTGTGCTGACTCTGTTCAAGGAGATCATATTTTTGGGAATAAGCCAGATGATACAAAAAATAATGTTAGTAATTTGATAAATCAATTAGAAAATTTTGATAAGCCATTTATTGTGTTGGACTTGGCTTATGCAAATGGTGCTGATCCAAATTTGATTGAAGCTTTATTTAATTCAAATGTTAACTTGGGTAAGTGTTATGGATATGCTGCCTGGAATACCTGTGCAAATAGTACAGGAAGTGCTTTATCAATAGGAATCAATAGATGGATAGCAGAAAAAGAGAACAGGTTTAATGAAACTGTATTTAAGAAATGTTTGTTGACTAGATTCTTGGATGACTATGCTTATCAGTCTCAAGTACGATATAAGAAAATCTCAGAGGAGGAAGTTAATTTAAAAATGAAGCCATTTGTAGAAAAATTCTCTAAATCGTTTCAAATAAATAACTTAGACATCCATTTTAGATTGCCCTGGAATAGATCTTTTGAAATTGAGGTTCAAATAAATTAAACAGAACAAGTTGTTGGCATCTTAACTGCAACCATTTGTGCAAGTTCAACCAATCTGTTTGAATATCCCCATTCATTGTCGTACCATGAAATTACTTTTAACATATTTTCGCCAGTAACCATGGTCATTTGAGCATCTACATAGCTTGAGTGAGAATCGCCCAAGAAATCCATACTGACAAGTGGTTCATCTGTATAACCAAGAAGTCCTTTTAACGGACCATTTGCAGCATCTTTTAGAGCTTTGTTTATAGACTCTACTGTTACTGGTTTCTTAGTATTAGCTACAAAGTCAACTACACTGACATTAATAGTAGGAACTCTCATGGCAAAGCCGTTTAATTTCCCTTTTAATTCAGGTAACACTAAACCAATTGCTTTTGCAGCGCCTGTAGTGGTAGGTATCATGGAAACTGCAGCAGCTCTTGCTCTTCTTGGATCTTTGTGAGGACCATCCTGTAAGCTTTGGTCATTAGTATAAGCATGAATTGTAGTCATCAAGCCCATTTCAATACCAAAAGTATCATTCAATACTTTTATAACCGGTCCTAAACAGTTTGTAGTACAGCTGGCATTTGAAATAATATTATGCTTTGCTGGATCGTAAGACTTTTCATTTACTCCAATTACAAACGTTGCATCTTCACCTTTTGCTGGTGCACTGATAATTACTTTCTTTGCACCTGCTGTAATGTGAGCCTTTGCTTTGTCAGCATCTGTAAATGCTCCTGAACATTCAAGAACAATGTCTACATTTAAATCTTTCCAAGGTAATTTTGCAGGATCTTTCTCTTGAACATATTTAATTTTCTTACCGTTAACTACTAGTGAATCACCTTGAGCAGAGCATTCACCTTTAAATCTTCCAAAAATACTGTCATATTTAAATAAATGTACGGCAGTTTCAATACTGCAAAAAGGATCGTTTATAGCTACTAAATCTAAATCTTTAAGGCCCTTTTGAATCAAAGCACGGAGTGCGTTTCTGCCTATTCTCCCAAAACCATTAATACTAATTTTTGCCATTTTAATTACCCCCAAAATTGTGATAATAACAATATCATAGAATGTGTTCTATGAAAATAAGGATACAATGAGATTTGTTGTGTAGAGACGCGCCAAGGTGCGTCTCTAATAATGTTTAACCGGAAAATCTATGGATAAAATTGTCAGCATTCGTGGTGCAATAACAGTTAAAGAAAACAGTGTTAAGGACATCAAGGAAGCAACAACTAAGCTTCTTAATGAGGTCTTTGCACAGAATAATATTAGAGAAGAGAATGTAATAAATATAATCTTTACGGTTACAGATGATTTGGATGTTTTAAATCCTGCAACAGTTACAAGAGAAGATATTAAAATTGATTCAATACCAATGATATGCATGCAGGAAATGAAAGTTAAAGATGGTTTACCTAGATGTATAAGAGTAATGATTCAGTCATATATAAATCTTACAAAGGGACAAGTTAAACATATTTATTTAGGTGATGCTGCAAATCTTCGTCCAGATTTAAAATTAGATTTATGAATCAAATCCCGAATATAATAAGTATTTTTCGAACAGCATTAACTATTGCACTTGCAATTTTTATATTAAAAGATTCCGAGAATAAAGATCTTTTAAATTTTGCGTTTTGGTTAACCTGGTTTGTAATTGCTCTAGATGGGATTGATGGAATAATTGCAAGAGCTTTAAAAATCACTTCTGATTTTGGTGCTTTTTTTGATATTGCATGTGACAGGATTGTTGAGCTTATTTATATTTCTTTATTTGTGATTTTACAATGGGTTCCCTTTTGGATTTTAGTAGTGTTTTTAGTTCGCGGTATTTTAGTAGATGGTATTCGTGGTTTTGCAAATAAAGAAGGGAAAACTGCATTTGGCGAAAAATCTATGATGGTAAGTCAACTAGGGAAATTCTTAACTAGTTCTAGATTTATGAGAGCTTTTTATGGAGCTATAAAAGCATTGGCTTTTGCAACTATGTTTATAGTACAAGCATACTATCCAAATTTCCTTAACCTTGAAATGTTGTTAATTTATTTAATGACCCTTACATGTATCATACGTGGAATCCCAGTCCTTATAGAGGGAAAGAGGTATTTCTGAGTATATATAAAGTATATAAAAATAATTGTACAAACTATTGAATTTTGATGTTTTATTGTGATAACTTATTGTCTTGTCGGTGAGTTAGTTTAAAGGAGGAATAATCATGGGAGTAGGAATTAATCCATTTGTACCAACTAGATTTCCAGCACCAAAGAAAGATGATGCTGCACCAGTTAACAATCAAAAATAGTTTGGTTGTATAGCTAAAATCTAAAAACTCGGCCTGCTAATTAGTAAGCCGGGTTTTTTATTTGGTAGGACTTTTTGAATTATTGTTTAATTTGCCATTTTATATTTATAAAATAGTTTATGTATTTTTCAGCTAAGTCAATAATACTAAACACGCTTTCTTTTAGCTCTACAAAAAAATCATTCAATGCAATTTTAATTTTCTTCATTTTCTCTTTTACATCTAACTTGTTTATAAATTCTTTTAAATCCTCTTCTAAGATCTCTTTTAATTTATTCATTTGAAATGATAATGCTCCAAGTATAGAAGACAGAGTACTTGTAATTGGTTTCATTGAAGATGAAATTGATTGTTGTATGAGGCTAACGCTATTAATCACGGTATTAGAAACAATATTTATAAACTGAATAATGTTACTAGTTTGAATTTGATTTGGAATTACAATTTGATTTGATGCCAAGTTAGTATCAAATAATTCTGCTCCAAAGTTTCTGAGCATTGCCTGAATTGTTTTATTGCTAAGAAAATTGCTTAGCATCATACTTACAGCAATTCGATCAAAGCGTTTGTCGTTTCCACCACCACCGCCTCCACCGGCTCTGCGCATTTTTTCTAAAAGTTCTTCCCAATAGTTTTGGCTTAGTTGGGCACGTTCCATGGATGCAGCAAAAGCAGCTTTTGAAGCATTTGCTTGTGCTTGACTGTTTGATACCAGCTTTAAGCGTGGCCTGTTTGAAATGTTATAGGTTCTTGTGACCTGTGGTAAAACCCTGCTAATAGGTGCTCTTGCTAATTCAACTGCCATATATGTTTCTCCTTTTTTATAGCTCCAGACAAGCTGGAGCTTCCATTGGTCAATCCCTTCTCTTGATCGGATTTGCCCAATAAATGGGACAAATCCTTTTAATTTAAATTCGTTTTATATGTTTCTCCTTTTTAAGTTATCCGACATTTAACACTTCCTTTTGAGTACTAACTTCTGATGGAATTTCAACAGTAGTTTTTTCTCTACCAGGTATTGGAATCTCTTGAACATCTTTATTAACTGGTTGTTGATTTAAAACATGCTTGCTAAGTGCAAATGCACCCAGACTAAATCCAACTCCGCCTATACCGGCTAAAATAGTATTTAATAGGTTGGATTCATTTTCTTGGTTTAATTGTTTTCCTATTGCCATACTGCTAACTTTTCGTCCATCTTCAGTAAGCCAGTAGGTACTGCCTCCATCTGAAATTACGTTCCCTGAATAAGCATCATCATCAGGATTTTTAAATAACATTGTTGCTGTTTTATATGCGCTTCTTGAAAGAATTGAATCCCAGATATGAACAGAATTTCTAAGCATTAGCCCTTTTACATCACCAAACCTGGCTGGAATATTTTTTACTTTTTCGCCTATTTGGAAAGACAGAGCTGGACCAATAAGTGTTAGTAGCGGAGCAGGAATAAAGTTGCTAAGTTTCATGGCACTAGCAGAAATCACTGAGTTCATGAAGTGAAGGAAAGGAAGTCTTTGTAATTCGCCACCAAGTGAAGTGGAAGATATTTCAAAATTCTTTATCAGGTTCTTCCCTTTATTTGAAAAGCAGGTGAAATAAGTTAATCCAGCAAATCCAAGAGAGAGTGGTATTCCTATTAAACTATTCCCTACAGAGTCTCCTAAATTAAAGGCAACAGTTTCTGGAAGATTTAAAATTCCTTTTATAATCCTTCCTTCTAGTGTTCCAAAGGGGATTTGATAATTTATTGTATTTATTAGTGTTCCTAAAAGTGGTAAGCCAGCAGTTATTCCTACTGCTCCGAGTGCAAGCTTTTTTGTTGAGTTAAATTTTGAAGTTATACCGTGTCCTATACTTGCAAATAGCGAGTCAAGAAATTTTGATCCTCCCTGACCTACAAAACCTTCCATTGAATCCCATTGCATTTTGTTTGTTCTTAGATTCTTTGGAACTAATAAGCCAGCAGTTGAAAGAGAAGAAGCTAAAAATGCTCCTAGCTCACTTTGTTTCATTGAAATCTCTGTAGCTTTGCTGGAGAGCATTGAATCTATATGATGAATAGATGTTCTTCCTAGAATTCCGGAGACTGTATCGTTTGGTAAAGAAAGTGAAGGATTGTCTTTATTATTTATGGATCTATAAGCGCTAAAAATACTGGCTCCACCAGCTAATAAGCTCGGTAAAGTGTATTTTGCTCCTTCTTCTCCAACTCTTGAAAAAATAGAATCTAATATATGTAGGGAGCCACGTAATGAGTTTGCACCTAAAGAAAATATTGAGAACTTTTTGGATAGAATCGGATTATCTTTGATAAAAGAAGCTCCAAATGCAGCAGCAGCAAGTCCAAGTCCAGAAGCCAAACCAATTTTTTTTGCTATAAATGCACCGATTCCAGAAGATAAAGAGTTGATAACACCCATTCCTGCAAATCTGAACTGACCTGTAAGTGTATTTAAATTTGCTTTTAGATTTAATGTTTGATCTTGAAATTTAAATCCGTTTGTTTCTGCGTCAAGAAATTCTTTCTGTGACATTTCACAGTCATCTAGTTCTTGAGTAGTAAGGGACTCGATTTCATTTGGATTTTCAGAAGTATAATAATGAGGTTCTCTGGTTGAACCAGTTAAATAAAATGAAAGCGCTTTTTGAAATGAAACTTGCAAACTAAAAACCTCTGTGTTTTCTTTTACGAGAGGTTTTTGTTTCTTCGTTCTTCGGGTTTGTACCTATAGGATTTGTGTGGTTTATCTACCAAATCCTATTAAACAAGTTATTTAACCGAGGAAAGCCCAAGCTTGTCTGGGACTTTGGAATAAACAAAAACCCTTTTGAGCCTCGCAAAAGAGTTTTATTTTTAAATCCAGATGAGTATTCCGGCTTTTACGGTTGCGGGTCAGCGTAGGGTTTTCACCATACTTCCCTCAATTAAAGATTTAATTTTTATAAGTTGCCAACTTTCATTGACAAGGAAAGATAATACAATAAATTGCTTAATTAATTGTGTATGAATAAAAAATAATTAAATAGCACTGTAAATTCTTATGAAAGTCGTATATTTACAATTGACCAAAGGAATAAATTATATAATTTCAGTATCAGGAAATTAAATGAGAAGAACAATAATTTTAGTTTTGAGTATAGCTATTTTATTTGGTGGTATTTCGTGTTTTTCACAAGATAAAAAATTAATTGATATTAATTATACTAATAAACCTTTGTCAGAGGTTCTGAAAGATTTAGCAAATAAGTTTGATGTAAATGTAGTTTCAAATGGAAGCTCGGATCAATCAGTTAGTTGTAATTTAAAAGAAGTAAGTATTGAAGAAGCATTAAATTTTATTCTTTGTGGAACAAGCTTTGATTTTACAAAACCAAATTCAGGCAAAGAAACCTATCTGATTTTTAAAACTGAAGAAAATAGTTGCCGAGTTGGTACTCAGACCAAAGCATTTAAGCTTGTAAATCTTGAAGCTCCATATGTACGAGAATTAATATCTGAAAAATTAAAAATGAATGTTAGAACACTTAATGAACAAAATAGTATTTTAGCTGAAGGAAAATACAATGAACTTAAGGAAATAGATGATTTCATTAATCTTGTTGATAAGCCGGTTAAACAAATTGAGCTTGAAGTAAGACTTATAGAAATAGATAGAAACTTACTGAAAAATCTGAGAATATTTAGAGATGGACTATCATTTGAAAGTCCTGCAGTTGCTGGATCGGGAATTGGAATATTTTCAGTTGGACCATCAACAATTACTGATAAAGGTTTTATTATTGGGAAAATTACAGACGGGCTAAATGTCTTTGATTTTAGTGCTGATACATGGCAAGTTTTTAATAAACAACTTGCTTATCTTGAAAGTAAAGGAATTGTACAGGTCCATGCATATCCAAAAGTTGTTTCAATATCAGGCAGAACAGCAACAATAAATATAAATGATGAAAGAAATACAGTTCTTGGAACAGCACAGGGAGTAAGTGGTGGTGGAGAAGAAGATAGTTTTCGTCCTAACTTTGTTGTGGGAGTAGCGTCAAGTCAAAAGCTTGACGCAGTAAAAGCAGGTACTAATCTTTTAATTACTCCGGTTTTAGGTAATGAAAATATAATAACTACAAAGATAAGCATAGATGTTTCAGATAATTCAACAATTAATTCATTTCAAAATGGTGCTACTGTCCCATTGTCTACCTTTAGAAGACAGATTAATACAGATGTTCAGGTGAAAGATGGTCAAACAGTTGCTATAGGCGGGTTGGTGTTGAATAAAGATTCAGTAAATAGGAGAGGCTTACCGTTTATTACGAGTATTCCACTTCTAGGAGATGTATTAAGTAATAGATTTACAAATAAGAGCCAGACTGAGCTTGTAGTTTTAATTACTCCGCGAATAAAGGATATTAATCAGGAGAGTATAGTTTTAAGAAAGTTACCTGAGTCTATTATTGAAAATAAGTATTATGAAGATCAAAACATTGATTCAAAGAAAACAAGATTTAAGTTATTTAAAAAATTATTAAGGATGAGTTACTAAAGCTTCTTGTTTTTTAACAGTAATATCTAAAAATCTTTTAATTTTTTCTACAGCAGATTTTGAAGTCTTAATGGTATCGTTTATTGATATCCCATATAAATAATTTCCAGTGAAGAATAAGCCAGTATTTTTATTCATTAATTCTTCAATGTGTTTTATTCTTTCAGGGTGTCCCAAGTTGTATTGTGGGATAGCATTTGTATGGACTTTTATATAAATTGTTTCAAGAGATCCTATGTCTGATATTTGCATTGTTTCAGCAACTTCCTTTGCAGTAAGACTTATGATTTCTTCTTCTGTTTGATCTGCTATTTTTTTGTAAAGAGCACCACCGATATATGATGTTAAAAGAACTTTATTTTCAGGAGCTCTGTTTGGAAATATTGATGATGTCCAGACAGTTCCTAAGAGCTTCCTGTGAGGTTCTTTTGTGCACAAATATCCAAAACCATTTAATTCTCCTTGAAGAGCACCGATTTTTGATTTGTCTATTGCATGAACAACAGTAGCGATAGGAGCATATTCGATTTGGGTTATTTCAGAGGTAACATTCTTAGGAAGCAAGTAAGCATATTTAGATATTGCATAAGCTGGAATTGCAAATAGAATAGAATTTGCAGTGTAATTTATAGTTTTATTATTAACTTTAAAATTTACTATATAAAAATCCTTTGCTCTTGAAATTTCTATGTTGTTTGCATTAAGTGTGATTTTGTTTTTTAATTTATTATTTATGGCATCAGGTAAAGTTTCCATTCCATAAATAAAGGAATACAGGGAAAGTCCTTTAAAAGATTTTCTGAAATCTGAGGATAAAAACATTCCTAAAAGCACACTTCTATATTTACTTTCCAGGCTTTTTAACCTTGGGAAAACTGCGTTTGCAGAAAGCTTTTGAACGTCACCTGCATAAACGCCATTTAAGAAAGGTTGAATGAAATTCTTTAATACTTCTCTACCAAATCTTCTTTCTACAAAATCCTGAACAGTCTCTTCCTTTTCTTCCTTTTTAATAAGCAGTTCTTCTAAAAGTGTTGTCTTCCCCTCTTTTGATAAAACATCTGTTTTAATAAATTCTTTCAATCCTGATGGAACAAGCATGAGTTGATTATTCCTATAAATATATCTTTTCTTTGCTTTGGGAGAAGCTTCTTGTAGTAAATCTTCTATGCCTAATTCTCTTACTAATTCAAGGATCTCTTTGCTTAATGAACTAAAGGTGTTTGGGCCACCTTCAATTAAATAATCTCCTATTTGACGTGTTTCAATAACTCCACCTGCTCTGTTTGAAGGTTCTAAAATTTGAAAATCAATATTGTTTTTATAAAGCTCAAATCCTGCTGATAATCCAGCAATTCCAGCTCCTATGATAATTACATCTTTCATTTATATTTTAGTGTCATTCTTAGCCCATTTGCTCAGGATGACATTACCTTGTCGGAAAAAAGTTCTTTAATTTTTACTTTGTTTTCTTCAAGACAGTTAACTACTTGATTATATAATGCTTGTATTAAATATTTGTCTGTATTTAAAGCTGGTACCCTTGCAAATCTCTTTATTCCAAGCTTATTTGCTATTTCTTTATATAACATTCCAATCTCAAAGATGGTTTCTACATGCTCACAGGTAAAGCTAATAGGGATAATTAAAATATTTGTTTTTTTATTTCTTTGGGCAATTTGTTCTATTACTTTGTCAGTACCGGGTTCAAGCCATTTAACAGGACCAATCTTGCTTTGATAAGCAATATGCCATTTCTTTTTCCATTGAAGTCTTTCAATTATTAGATTTGTAGTTTCTGTAATATGTTTTTCATATGGATCTCCATTTTCAATGTTAAATACAGGAATACTGTGTGCACTGAAAATTATTTCAGTACTTCTGAGATCCATATTTGCTAATGAACTGTTAATTAATTGGACATAAGACTCAATATAATCATTATCGGTATGCCAATTTTTTATAAAATGGATTTTCATGTCATTGTTCTTTTTAAGCCAATTATCTACTACAAGCTCAACAGAGCCGGTAGTAGTGTAAGAATATTGTGGATATAACGGCAATATTATTAATCTTTCATATTTTTGTGATGCTATTTGAGTTAAAACATCTTGAATAAAAGGAATACAGTATCTAAATCCAATGAACACATCAAGAGGAAATCCACTTTTTGTAAAAAGATTTTGAAGCTTCTCAGCTTGTAAGTAGGTAATAGGAATTAGTGGACTTATTGAGCCGATTTTTTTATACATTTCTTGAGAAGCTTTATTCCTCAGAGTTGAAATAAGCCAGGCAAGAGGTTTCCTGTATAAAAAAGCAAAGGGAAGATTTAATACAGTTGGATCAGAAAATAAATTATACAAAAACCGTTTTACTGAACTTAAGTTGTCAGGTCCACCAAAGTTGATAAGAATAACCGCTATACGATTATTCTTGTCAGACTGATTTTGAATAGATTTTTTCTCTTCCATCTTTTTTTTGTAAGTAATAATCAAATATACATGCAATATTTCTTAGAAAGAATTGCCCAACAGGTGTTACTTCAATTATTGAATTATAGGGATTAGTAACAAGTGAATCTTTCTCTAATTCTTTTAGTCTTGCAAGTTCATATGAGAAATATTTGTCAAAGTTAATGTTATATTTTTCTTCAAATTCAGACTTTATTATTACTCCATGGCAGAGAATCTTCATTATTAATTCTCTTCTAAGGAGATCATCTTCATTTAAAATAAATCCTCTAAATATTGTAGTTTTGTTAGATTCAATTGCCTCATAGTATGGATTTAACTTTTTTATGTTCTGGAAAAATATATTTTGAATATTACTGATTGCACTAATGCCTAATCCATACAGGTCACATTCTGATTTTGTGGTGTATCCCTGAAAATTTCTGTGTAGGGTTTTGTTTTTTCGAGCTAAGGCAAGTTCGTCATTGGGTCTTGCAAAATGATCAAGTCCAATAAAAAGGTAACCATTTTCTGTTAATGCATTTACAGCATATTGAAATATTGATATTTTTTCAGTAGAAGAAGGAAGAGCATTTGAAGGAATATATTTATCCTGATGATTTAGAAGCTGTGGTAAGTGAGCATAATGAAATAATGCAATGCGATCAGGAGCTAGATCAAAAATCAAATCAATGGTTTTTTTGAATGTTTCTTTTGTTTGAAATGGTAAGCCATATATCAAGTCTACATTTATAGATTCAAAGCCAAGCTTTCTTGCATAGTCCATCTTTTTTTTTGTTTCTGAAAATGGTTGAATACGATTTATTGTTTCCTGAACTTTTGGATCAAAATCCTGAATCCCCATACTCAATCTGTTAAATCCCAATTCTGATAATGTTGTTAAATGTTCTTCAGTGGTTACTCTAGGATCGATTTCTACACCAGCTTCACAGCTCTTCGTGACATTAAAGTTCTCTTTAATGCTTGAAAATAATTCCTTTAATTCATCTGACCTAAAAAATGTAGGGGTTCCTCCACCAAGATGAATTTGTTCAACAATTCTTTTTTTATCGACTAAGGCTCCAAGATTATTAATCTCTTTTTTAATGTGTTCCAAATAGGGTTTTGCAATAGATTGTTTTTTACTGATTACTACATTGCACCCACAGAAGTAACATTGACTTTCACAAAACGGGAGATGAAAATATAGGGAAACGGGTGATTTCTTTTCATTTGCCAGATAGTTTGCTTTTAAGAAATCTTCAGATTTAAAATGTTCAGTCCACTCAGGGGCGGGGGGATAGCTGGTATAACGTGGAACACTTACAGAGTATTTTTCTAATAAATCATGAGTTAGCATAAAAAATAAATGTTTCAGAGAACATTGCAAATAATTATTCTACTGTGTAAAAGCAAAAGTAGATTCATTTGCAATTTCAAAAACTGTATCAAGCATTGCATGTACATTTTCCACGGGGGTTTGAGGCAGGACTCCATGTCCAAGATTACAGATATAACCAGTTTGCCAGTTCTTGACAGACTGAATCATTGCTTTAGTCCTTTCACGGACGATAGCTTGGCTGGTAAGTAATATTGAGGGATCTAAATTCCCTTGCAAGCCGATACTGGTTCCAAAATTATCTCTGACCTCCTGTAAATTACATCTCCAATCTAAACTTAAAGCCGCAACTTTTAGCATTGAAATTTTTGGTAAGAGATGATGAGAATTATTTGTGTACAGAATAATAGGGACTTTTAAAGGTAAAAGATCGCTGAGCAATTGTTTTAAATATGGAAGTGCAAATGTTCTGTAGTCTTCCTGTGATAAGATCCCTGCCCAGGTATCAAATATTTGAAGAACATGAGCTCCGGAATTTACCTGCATTGTTAAATATAAAAATAGTGTATTTGTGATCTTAGATAAAAGTTGATGTGATGCTTGAGGATTTGTATAAAGAAAAGTTTTTGCTTTGTTGAAATTGCTGGAGCTATAACCCTCAGTCATATAGCAAAACAATGTCCATGGAGCTCCGCTAAAACCAATAATTGGAACCTTTTCACCAACTTCCTTTTTTAGCATATTAATAGCTGTTAATGTAGGATAAGTTTCTTCATTTGCCATTGGAATTTGGAGGTTTGTAATATCGTTAGTACTTGAGATTAAATTATTTATTCTTGGACCTTCATCAGTAAATTCAAGTTCTAATCCCATCTTTTGAGCAGGAAGTAAAATATCTGAAAAAACAATTACTGCATCTGTCTTAAACCTTTCATATGGTTGTAGACTAACTTCAACAGCAAGTTCTGGATTATTACAAAGTTCTAAAAAACTAACTTGTGATCTGATTTTTTGATATTCAGGTAAGTATCTACCAGCTTGTCTCATTAACCAAATAGGTGGTCTTGGGACAATTTCTTTGTTTAAGGCTTTTAAGAAAAGATCGTTAAACATAGCTACAATTGTATCAATAAGAGCATAGTGCTAGAATATACCCAATAGTGTGTTAACACGATAATTACAAGGAAGAAAAGCTTATGGTAGGTGTTATTACTCAAGAACTAAGTGTTTTTTCAGAGTTAAGTAGAGGATACCAGTAATAAACTTTTTAAAGCAAATTATTTAGAAGACTTATATTTCAGGAGAGCATATTAATGGAAGCAAATAAAACTGTGTCAGCTACGGTAGTACCAGCAGTTAATTTAGATGGAGTTCAGTCTCCCTCTTCATCTATCCTGATTTTGGTTCCAATAAGTCAGGAATCTACCAGTAACAATGCAAAAATGTGGATTACTACTAGATGCAGAGACAGAAAGACTAATATTCCTGAAATAAAAACATTTTTTGCTCTTGATAGAGCTATTAATGCTTTAACTAAGGGATCATTTAGTCTTGTAATTATAAGTTTAAGCCCTTCAGATGATGGTAGAAATAGAGATGTTTTAACTTTTTTAAAAGAACATTCAACTGGATACTCCAATACTCACTTTATAGTATTTGGAAATGAAAGAACATTAGATGGAAGTACTAATACTTCAAATGTCACCTTTTCTTTAAGTGATCATTTTGGTAAAACACTTGGGAGTGTTTGGAATAAATTAGCTCTTACTTAGCAATATGAAGAAGCCTTTCTAACATATGCTTTGCTTTATCTATTACTTTTGGATTTGATATTTTCCCGTCTTTGAAATCGACTCCATGTGCATAAACAGTTGGTTGTACTGATAAGACATGAACTTCATAAGATAATATTTTCATCAGATCAGCAGATGCTAAATAAGACATCATTCCACCTGCATTACAGACGATTCCTGTAGGTTTACCCTCCATAGAGGCACAAGTAATATCAATAAAGTTTTTTAATGGACCAGAAACTGAATAACAATACACTGGCATTCCTATAACGTAACCGCTGGCAGATTCCAGCTGTTTATAGGCTTGCTGAAGATCACTGCTGTATTTTGTTAAATCACGTCCATCACAGAACTCCATATTGATTTTTCTTAAATCAATAATTTCAAAAGCAATATTCTTTTCTTGTAGAATATTGCCTACCTCATCCAAAATTATTGCTGTTTTTGAATTTGGATTTAAGCTTCCTTGAATTAATACTATTTTTGACATGAAGTTAATTATATAGTGTTTTTGCTAGTTACTCTACGGTTACTGATTTTGCCAAATTTCTTGGTTGGTCTACGTCACGCCCAAGGTGTTCTGCTATGTAATAAGATAAAAACTGTAATGGAATTACGGTTAGAAAAGGACTGACAATTTCTGCAATTTGTGGAATATGCAAGACAGTGTTAAAAATACTGTCAGCTTTTTTATCACCATCTACTGCTACTGCAATCATTGGTGCTGAGCGACTCTTTGCTTCAAGACTGTTTTGAATAACACGGTCATAATTTTCTCCAGGTATGCAGATAGATACTACTGGAACATTTGGATCTAGTACAGCTATTGGTCCATGTTTCATTTCTCCTGATGCATAACCGCTTGCATGTATATAACTTAATTCTTTCAATTTCAATGCGGCTTCAAGGGCAATTGGATAGCCTATCCCACGACCAATGAATACAAAATCTGGTTTGTCAGCATATTGTACTATTTGCTCTTGATATGATTCTGCTCTGAGTAATGTTTGGTCAATAAGTTGAGGTAATTCTCTTAAAGCTTGTTTTAAATTTGTTAAAGTAGTTTTGTTAGCTTGATTAGTAGACTCAGCAATGTATATAGCCAGTAAATATAAAGAAAGTAACTGAGCCATAAAAGTTTTTGTGGCAGCTACACTTACTTCAACACCAGCTTTACTCAGAATTAAATGATCTTTTGCAAGGTTTGCAATCTCTGAATCTGCTCTATTTGTAACACCCAGTAATTTTGCCCCTTTAGACACTGCTTTTTTTACTGCAGCTAAAGTATCTGCGGTTTCCCCGGATTGACTAATTCCAATTACAAGAGATTTGTTAGTTAAAACAGCATTTGAGCTTAAATATTCACTGGCAAATTGTACTTCTGTAGGAATTGAAGTTAAGGTTTCTAATACATGCTTTGCAACCAAACCAGCATGGTAAGCAGTTCCACAAGCAAGTATTAAAATCCTATCAAGGTTTTTTAAAAATGACGGATCAAGTTTTAAATAATTAAACTGAATTGGATCTTTAGAATTAGGTAGAAAATCTTTTAGCAGGTTTGAAACTACTTCTGCTTGTTCATTTATTTCTTTTGCTAAGTAGTGCTTAAATCCTTTTTTGTCCAAAATATCCTTTGTTTTTGCTACTATCTGGGACTCTTTTTTGATTTTTTCTTCTTGTAGGTTGTATAGCTCAACACCATTTTTTGAAATAATAGTAATTTCATTGTCTTTTAATCTGATAACTTTATCTACGAATTGAGATAAAGTTGTAGAATCACTTGCTATGTAGTTTTCACCAATCCCAATTCCAATTACAAGAGGAGCCTCTTTTCTGACAGCGTAAATTTTATCAGGCTCGTTTTTAAATAAAACAGCAATTGCATAGCTGCCATCAAGCTCAGTAATCGTTTTTGAAATGGCTTTAAGTACAGATCTCGAATCTTTCATATTCTGACTTATTAATTGAACAATTACTTCAGTATCAGTTTGAGTTTTAAATTTAATTCCAAGACTTATTAATTTTTCTTTTACTTCTTGATAATTTCTTATTATTCCATTGTGAACAACAGCAATTTTTTCATCTGTATCAAAATGTGGGTGAGCATTAATATCAGAAGGTTCACCATGAGTTGCCCATCTAGTATGCCCAATACCACAATTATTACGATCGCTCTCTTTCCTTTTTTTTCCTTTTAATACTTCTTCAAGTTTTGAAATTTTGCCAATAGATTTAATAATATTTAGGTTATAACCTTCATGAATTGCTATTCCAGCTGAGTCATAGCCACGATATTCCAGGCAGTGGAGTCCCTTTAGTAGTACAGGGACTATCTCTTTATCGCCAACATATCCTATAATTCCGCACATTTAAAGCATTTCTCCTAGTTACAACGTTAAAAGATTATAACTCATTTGAATTAAAAGATTAAATTCTTATTAGGCTTTACAGTTTCTGGGTTTAATCTGGTAACATAAAAAAATTAGTTTAATCTTGTTATTAAAGAAAACCATAATATGAGTGAAATAAAAATAGCTACTTGTAGTTTGATGCAGGGTAGTAATGCACAAAGTAGACAAATTCAAGGTTCACACGCAAAACCTTTTACTTTGGGTAAAGTAAATGATGGAAATGAAATTGTTCACTGCCTGGCGCTATTAAAGGAAGCACTTCCTGAAGATGAATACAGAAAAGTTTTAGTCTTATTTTTAAGACTTTATGCTAGAGCTAAGGAAACTGCAAAACACTCTGCAAGAGTATGTATCATTTCAAGCAACATAGGATATAGATGTAACTTAAGTTTTGAACAAAGTAGAGATTTATCTGTTTCAGCACTTTTACATGACACAGGGAAGGTAAAACTTTCAGATGAGATTTTAGTTGGAAAGACTCCATTAAGTTCTTCACAAAAAGCACAGATTAAAAAGCATCCTGAAAATGGAGCAGCTTTAATTGTGGAATCAGGATTGTTAAATGCTGAAAGTATTGTTGAAATAGTAATTGGACATCATGAAAGAATTGACGGACAAGGTTATCCAAATGGATTAGGTGGTAGTGAGATTCCTTTACTTGCAAGAATTATATCTGTTGCAGATACTTTTGATGCCATGACTGATTCTGATAGAGGTTATAGAAAGCCTCTAGATAAAACAAGTGCACAGCAAAAGTTGTGGGAAGCTCGAATAGAACAATTGGATTGCTCTGTAGTGAAAGAGTTTTTGTCTATAGAAGATCTTTAACCTTTGTATAAAACGATTTTGTTATAAACAGTTGACCGGAAGACCCCACATGATAAATTAAATACAATTAATTTTTCTGATTTAAATTAAAGTTCTTAAATTCATTCTAAAAAGAAAGAAGGGATTCAATTTACTTAGCTTAATTAAAATTTAAGGATAAAAAATCTAGTTTAAAAATATATGAAAGTAGAATTATTTTCAGGTAAGGTTCTTCCAGAACTAAAGAAAATTAAAACAGATGATACGCAATTTCCTGATGGTGGGAAAGCAAAGGATATCTTTGCAGATATAGCCAGAGCATTAACTCCGCAAAATAAAAGCAGTTCATCAGCAATTGCTATAAGTCATTCTTCTGCAAATCAAGCTAGGTTATTAATTGAAGAAACAAGGTTAAAAAGGACAAACCGTGTCTTGCCATTTATCTCTCCAACTGGAAGAACTTTTGTTTTAATCCCTGAAGAATTTTTTATTGATAAGTCCAAAGTTAATTTTCTTCAGATTGATGGACTTAGTAGAAATGATTTTGAAGGCATAGATCGCCTATTTAATCCAGAAACAAATATTTCAACAATTAGAATAAATCTTCCTCATCAAAAGATAGAAGCTTATGCAAGAAAAAGCAATCAATCAGATTCATATTCATATTTACAACCAGATTATGAAGGAGTTGCAGCAAATGCTGCTTTAGAAAGATCTTTAGCTGTTTTTGCAAAAGCAGATGATGGGACGGATGAAGGTTCTAATTTTGCTAAATGGGGGATAGACCAGTTTAAAAGATTAAATGAGCATCATAAACAAACGGTTATACATTCTTATAGTGTTTATGAGTTAACTTTAGCATTTTGTGAATTCCTGAAATTTGATAAGAACCTTTCACAACAAATTGTATATGGAGCTCTTCCGCATGATATTGGAAAACTGCATGTAGATAAGGAGCTACTTGAAAAGAAAGGTCAACTAACAAAAGATGATTGGTTGCAAATTAAAGAACATCCTTCTGAAGGATTTAAAATGGCTAAAGAGAATGGTATTGATCCAAAAACTGTAGATCTTCCAGTAATACTTTGGCATCATAAGTCCTCTGATAAGAAATCTGGTTATCCAGAAGGTCCTCCTAAACTTACTCTGGGGACAGAAATAGTGCATGTTGTAGATGTATATAATGCATTGACTGGGTTTAGAGAATATAGGAAGTCTGTAGATCCCAGAATTGCTATGAAGTTAATATTAAGAGGAAAAGGCACAGATTTTAATTCAAAGATTGCAGATGAATTTTCTAGGTTTTTAGGGTTTGATCCAAAAGAACTTGAGAGAGAGATTGAAGTTAATAAACACATTTTAAGAGTTTTACACAATGGTTCTGGAACAACATTTCATCCCGAGATAGTAAGCCAATTAATGAGTAAGAATGAATATAGACCTAACGATTTAAAAGAAGCTGCTTAAGTTATTTCTAGGTTAATCCAAGAGCTTTCTTTGCAGTTTTTATAACTTCCTGAAGTAACATTCCACCACTTAGTACTACTTGCGATAATCCACCGTTATCCTGTATAAAAGTTAAAACGTTTGTAATTGTTGGTATGCATGAAGTATCGCAACTCCCGCAAAGGGATTCAAAACAGGTAGGATCGCCATGTCCATCCAAAACAACTTTTGTAATCTTCTCGCTTTCTGAATTGCTTACAATTTGTTTTAAAGAGACGGTTAAATTACTATTCTTTGAAAAATCTCCTTTAAGCTTTGCGTTAAATGAGCCATCATTTTTACTTGTAATAGTTACGGAATCAAAAACTGTAGTTTGACCATTTGGAACTGAATCTATTTTTATTTTTGCTCCACCTATAGAAGCACCTTTATCACCAGTTATAGTAATAACTGAATCTGAGTTTGAAATAGTAATTTTATTTGTATCAATCGGAGTTAATGAAGAGACTATGTTTGTAAAAGTTGTAATTTGTGGTGTCCCGAGTATGGTGTCTCTTGCTGTTAGAGATGTTAAATCAGTATCAGTTGTTATTTGATTTGCTCCAGAGCCTACAGCTACAATGCCGTTAGATATTGCATTTTGAGCAAGAGCTCTTGCTGAAGATGGAGTAAAGGAAGAAAAATTTTGTGGATTTATAGTATTTGATGTACTAAATATTGAAAGTGCTCCTGGAGTGTTAACTATGGCACCTGAAATTGGTTCAAAAAAAGAAAGTGAAACAATACTGTCTTTTGAAACTGAAGAATTACCATTAAGAGCAAGGCTTTTAACTGTAATAATTGTTTTTGTAGTAGAGGAATCAATTCCTTGTGGATTTTGTTTAACTGGAATTACAATTGCTCCAAAAGGAGCAACTAAATCATCAGACGAACTCATAACTATGTAAGGTGTGGAACTTAATATAAGTGAGTTATCAGAAAAAGTAATATCGGACCCAGAAGGGGCTTTTGTAAATAAATTAGAATTAGAAGGAATTAGGAATATTTTAATTTCGCTAATTACTGAATTATCTATGGAGCTAGGATTTATTATTATTGAAGAAGACTGGCCGCCTATTGGAATTGATTGCTTGTCTAATTCTTCTATTTGAATATTATTGGCAATTGTATTATTACTATCTGTTAAAACAGGTGTGGTATCAATAGCATTAGTTGAAATTTCTCCTTTTGTTGAGATGGCAGTTTCATAGGCATATGAAAGTTTTGCAGCTTGCGTTACAGTACCGATAGTTGTGCTACCAATGGTTTCTGTAATTGTTGGGTTATCCACTGTATTTTTTGCTACTACTGTTACAGTTAATGGGATCTCTGTATTATTTGGACAAAAAATATCCTGTGAGTCTAGTCTAATTAGAATAGAATCAACCATATTTCCATCTGCAGCTGTAGTAATCCCTGAAATAGTGAAGCGTATTTTTGCTGGTGTGTTGCCGCTATCAACTACTAATCCATTCCCTCCGGTCAATCCATTAGCTAAGTCATTACAAGCTACAGTTATTCCTGTAGTTGAGGTACATGTGGGGAAAGAAAAGTCATTTACAGTTGATAAATCAGCGCTACTACCAAACACATCATCATCATCATCAATTACATCACAACCTTTAGGAAGACTTATTTCAAAAATATTTAAGGTGACACCACCTAATCTTGAAATCAGAGAGCTAAATGCTCCTTTATCATTTTCAGGCTCTGAAATTAAGATTCCCCTTCCTAAACTTTGAACAGTGGGATCTGCTTGTATGCTAATGCCATTTGTAGTTGTAAACAATGCTCCACCAGAAAAAAATGGAGGAGGAGGACATAATGAACCGCTTGAACTAATTTTGGATTGTACGCTTTCAGTAGTAACAGTAAAGTTTACTATGTTTAGACTTTCAGGGATTGAACTCTCTGCCATAAATAGGCAAATATTATTGTCTTTAAAAAGTTGTACTCCCTGAACTTCAAAAGCAGCAAAAGACTTTTTACATGTAGAGAGGAGTAAAATATTATTTATAAACAGTATGTAAATTAATAAATAAATTATTGGTGTTCTTATAGCTTTCATATTTAATCCCCAAATCTAAGATATTCCTTTGCTAACTCAAATATTTATTTAACTATCCAGGTATCGCCAGCATTTAAGATTTGTTCAAGGCTTACTTTTTTGCTTTTTTCTTTAGCTAATCTTTCTTGTTCCAATAAGCGTTCCTGATAGGTAGGTTGCTCGACTGACCTTAGTACACCAAATGCTACAGGCAGATCCGGATTTTCAACACCCATCTGTCCTATCACATAAGAAAGTCCACGATCTTCTGTTTTTTCATTATAAGTCAAAATTTCTCTACTATTTCCGTTTGATGAATTTATTATTTCAGGACTAAAGCCATTTAATTTAATAGCTTTATCACTATTTTTACCAAATATAAGAGGCTTACTATCTTCTATGTAAACAGAATGATCATCTTTAATATCCTTTTCTGTGAAATCTTTAAAAGCATCATCATTAAACACTAAACAATTTTGGTAGATTTCAATGAATGCAATACCCTTATGAGCAGCGGCTTTTTTAAATATCTCTATCATGTGCTTAACATTTTTATCTAAAGTTCTTGCTACAAAAGTGGCACCGCTTGCAATAGCTATGGAAACTGGATTAACCGGATTATCAATGGAACCGTAAGGCGTGGACTTTGTCTTTTTACCAAGTTCTGAAGTCGGTGAATATTGCCCTTTTGTTAAACCATAAATTTTATTATTGAATAAAAGAATCTTTAAATCCTGGTTTCTTCTAATGGCGTGCATTAGGTGATTTCCACCAATACTTAATCCATCTCCGTCACCAGTAATAACCCATACTGATAACTCTGGATTTATTGATTTAACTCCTGTAGCAACAGTAAGTGCTCTTCCATGGATAGTATGAAAGCCATAACAGCTCATATAATGTGGGAATCTGCTTGAACAACCAATTCCAGAAACAAAAACAAATTTTTCCTTTGGTATTCCAAGTGTAGGCATTACAGTTTGAATTGCTGATAATATTGCATAATCTCCGCATCCGGGACACCAACGTACATCATTTTCAGATTCAAAATCAGCTTTAGTATATTTTTGAGGTTCTGTTATTGCCATTGTTTTATTCCTATGATTTTAATAATTTCTCTGCTGCTTCTAAGATAGCGCTAACTTTAAGAGGATGTCCACTAATAATATTAAAACCCTGAGCATTGATCAGGTATTTAGCTCTTATTAACATTCTTAATTGACCCAGATTGATTTCTGGGATTAAAACTTTTTTATAATTTTTTAGAAAGCTTTCAAGATTTTTTGGAAAGGGATTTAAATATCTAAGATGTGCATTGGCTACTTTGTATCCTTTTTCTAAAAGCTTTTCAGTAGCGGCATTTATAGAACCCAGTGTACTTCCCCATCCCAAGATAAGAAGATCACCCTTTGATTCACCAAAGTGTTGTGTTATATCAGGAATATCATTTGATATTTGTTCTATTCTTTGAGCACGTAATTTCATCATGGTGTCGTGGTTTGTTGGGTCATAGCATATTTTCCCGGTATTTTGCTCAGTTTCTATACCAGTTAGAACATGTTCAAGCTCAGGGGTCCCAGGGATAGCCCATGATCTTGCTAATGTTTCCTTATTACGTAAATAAGGGAGAAAACCTTCCTTATCTTTCCTAAAATTAACATCAAGTTTGGGAAGCTCATTTACTAGTGGTATTTTCCAGGGCTCAGAACCATTTGCAAGATATCCATCAGAAAGGAAAAATACCGGAGTCATATATTTTATAGCAATTCTTACAGCCTCGATCAAAGTTTCAAAGCAGTCACCAGGAGTTGCTGCTGCTAAGACGGGCAAAGGACTTTCAGAGTTTCTTCCAAAAAGTGCCTGAAGAAGATCCGCCTGTTCTGTTTTTGTAGGAAGTCCAGTACTTGGTCCTCCTCTTTGAATATCGCAAATAAGAAGTGGTAATTCTGTTTTAACGGCTAGTCCAATAAATTCTGATTTTAAACAAACTCCAGGTCCGCTTGTTGTGGTAACACCCAGTCCGCCAGCAAAACTTGCACCAAGAGCAGAACCAATGGCAGCAATTTCATCTTCTGCTTGAAAAGTTCTTATCCCAAAGTGTTTATATTTTGAGAGTTCATGAAGGATATCACTGGCTGGAGTAATTGGATAGCTTCCAAGGAATACTGTTAATCCTGTTAACTGTGCAGAAGTAATTAGACCTAATGCCGTAGCTTCATTTCCAGTGATGTTTCGATATTTCCCGGGTTGAATTTTGGCATGCTTAATTTCATAGTTTGAAATAAATGTTTCAGTAGTTTCTCCAAAGTGATAACCTGCTTTTAGAACTTTTAAATTTGCTTCTAAGATAGTTGGATCGCTTGAAAACTTTTTCTTTAACCATTCTATAGTGGGTTCCATCGGTCTTGTATAAAGCCAGTACATAAGACCGAGAGCAAACAAATTCTTTGATCTATCTACAACTTTACCTGGTAGCTTCATCTCTTCAATAGCAAGTTGGGTTAGTCTGGAAATTTCAATTGCAAAAACTTGATATTTTTGATTTAAATCACTTTCTAGAGGGTTTTTATCATAGCCTGCTTTTTTTAAGTTTGTTTCAGTAAAGGCATTAGTGTTTACTATTAACATTCCGCCTGATTTTAAATCTTTTAAATTAGCTTTAAGGGCAGCTGGATTCATTGCTACCAGAACATCTAAATAATCACCTGGTGTGTGAATTTCTTTACTACTAAAATGTATTTGAAATGCACTAACTCCAGCTAATGTTCCGGCTGGTGCTCTAATCTCTGCAGGATAATCAGGGAGTGTGCTTAAATCATTTCCTACAATTGCCGTAGCATTAGTAAACTGACCACCTGTTAATTGCATTCCATCTCCTGAGTCACCAGCAAACCTTATAGTGGCCTCTTCAAGAGTTTCTGCTGTTCTCCCTTTTTTTTCTTCAGTTATTGTCATTTAATAATGTTCTTTTAGAATTGTACCCTATAGATTAATCTACATCCTTACTATTATAAATGAGAAATACAAAAATATTGTGGGTTAATTGAGTAATTCTTCTAAAAGAGAACATTAATTTCCCTATTTATTTGTTTCTTGGTTAGATTCAGTGTTAGTTATGGTATTTATTGGTTTAGTGATTTCTATAGGCCATGGAATTAATGAAAGAATTTGTTGTCCAGATTTTTTGTTTGTTATGTCATATGCAATAGCGAGCAAATTTCCTTTTTGTTTGAGCATTGTGTAATTATTCTTTTTATTCTTAATTTGAAGAATTGAGTCGTCTACCTCGAAATCAATATCCATTTCTTTGTTTGTTGTTTTTTTCTTTTCAAAATACTCCTTTAAAGTAAAAAATACTGCTTGTGCATTTTCTTTTGTAATATAGCGTGCAAGTACCAGTAAAATTCTCTCTTTATCCTTAGAATCACCTGGTTGATATTCTGCGGTTATTATTCCACCAGATTCAGGAATATTAAAAAGAGAACAATCCACCACTTCTTTTTTAAAGTATTTATTGCAGCAAATTATTCCTAAACAATACTTTTCAGTTCCTTGAATTCTATTTAAAGCGGGGAATTGAATTACTACTACAGGAGGCATTTGATCTGTTTTTATATTGTTTGAAATATCTTGACTGGCTAAAATAATAAACTCTTTTGAGATGTTGTCATTCTCAGAGTTAGTATGGATATCAATGTAATAAATATCTTTCCAGAAATTTATAAGACTATCTGACTCACTTGCAGATTTTCCTACTTTTAGTTTGGTAGTGGCACCACCATGTAAAACGGAATATGTGCTATAAGCTCCGGCAAAATCTTTGAACTTATAGATAAAAACATCAACAATATGATTCTCTTTTATATAGGTTTGTTTCAAAATTTTTTCTAACTTTAACTCTCTTAACACGTCAGCATTTTGTTGAAGAAAATCAGGCAAAGGGTCTTGCTCTGTCCAGATAAGAGGTTTGTCTGACTTACTCCAATTTGCAAATAAAGGAGAATCCGTATTAGGTAAAAGTAAAGTCAACTCGTCTGGTTTTTCTTCGATGGGAGGCTGGACTATAGGTGCAACTACAGATTCATTTTGTTCAGTGGTATTTTGGGGTTTAATTAAGTTGTCATATTTTTCTATAGGATTATCTTCCTGACATAGAACAGGTAATAAGGAAACCGTAAGTAAGAAGTAAAAAAAACATTTAACAAAGATTTTTTTTAAGCTCTTTAATTTAAGCTCTTTGATTTTTAGCTTTATGTTCATATAATTACAGAATTATTCTATAACATTTTTTAGCTATAAGTTGTAAGACTAAAAATTCTTATTCTAAATTTATAACTTATGGCTTAAAACTTACAGTCTGTTTAGTGTTAGTATTTATAGGAAAATATGCCAAATTTAAAACACATCAAAGTAAGAATCAAATCTATAAAGAGTACTCAGAAACTTACTCATGAAATGAAATTGGTTGCTGCTAGTAAGCTAAGAA
>JAHFBE010000023.1 GCA_023250205.1 Candidatus Melainabacteria bacterium
CCTTTATTTATCAGGGTTTAATTGGATACTCCAATTTACCACCAAAGAAGTATGACAAAGAATATAGACTAAGTCAAGAGTTATGCAGAATAGTTTTAAATCTGTTACATTAGATTCATTTCTCCTTCATCCACTACAAAAGCACTCAATGATCACTTTGCCGAAGTTATTTTTTCTACCAACGAAATGCTCATTGCTCAATGTTATAAAGAATCATTATCTGGTAAACCTTCGAAAAGCACTGTTTCTCAGGGTTCTATCGTAAAAGTTATTAGTTCGTATGACGATTCATACGTAGCTTTTGGTTTAATTGCAAAGATAAACAATTCAAGCTTAGACAATATCCATAGACCTTCAGCTCTAGGAATGACATCAAAAGAGCTAGAACACCTCCAACCTCAGGTTTTTGACCTATTAAGAAAAGAGGTTGAGATTTATCTATTTGCTTATAAAGAAGAGGGAAAGGTTTATAACTACCCACCTTCAAAACCTATGATGATTCATGACTTTGTGTCTAAAGCTACAAATGACGAGGTACTTCAGCTAACAGAAGATATTTCAAGTCTTATCAACCTGGTGAAAAGAAACCAGCTTAAACCTGATATCCTATCCAATCTAATCAACCTAGCTTACATACTTAGAAGGAATGACTATAATTACCTTGTCAAAATGGGTCAGGAATTATCACTTGCATTTGCTGATGAATTTGACTTTTTAATTCAAATTTTAAAACGGCTCTCAAAATCTACCTAAAAGTAATTAATACAATTGTTTTCCGTATGTACAATCAGGGTAATTACCCTATTACTAATATAAAGTTTTTTCTTTAGACTTATTACAGTTATGCTATGGCTTAAAACATTCGTAGACTTGTTATTTGAAAATTACTGCCTGCTCTGTGGTGAATCTTCAGGACAAAACATTGTATGTTCAAATTGTAAAAATGATTTTGTAATTAAAAGCAACTATCAAAAGTCATTCAAAGATATAACCATATATACCTGGGGGCATTATGATGGAAATCTAAGGAATGGGATAATTGCTCTTAAATCTGGAAAGAAAAGGTTCGCTCAATATTTTGCAAAATGTTTAGTTAATTTTTGGAAAGAGCTCCCTGATGCTGTTAGAGACAAACAATATATTGTAATTCCAACTCCTTCTCACAAACAAAGAATTAAAGAAAGAGGGTATTGTCAGACAACTCTAATAGCCAAAGATTTTACAGATGAAACAGGATTAAGTCTTTCAACTAACTCCATTGTTAGAGATAAAAGAACTGAATATATGAATAGCCTAAATAATATTAATGAAAGAAAAGAAAACATAAAAGATGCTTTTCAAATCATTAGTCCTATTAATAAGGAAAATGTTTTAATCATTGATGACATTCTTACATCTGGAAGTACCTTAAATGAAATAGCAAGAATAATTCACAAGCATAATCCAAGGGTAAACATTGTTGGGTTAACCGTTGCTGCGGGAGACAGATATAACTAGTTACGTCATTGCGAGGAGGTTCTTTAGAACTGACGAAGCAATCTCAAAAACGTTAAGAGATTGCCACGCCTCATTCCATTCGGCTCGCAATGACGTAAACAGCTACTCCTTTATAACTACCATAGGGCCTTCTTTTGCACCTTCTCTAAATTGTTTTGCAAAAGGATTAGCAGAATTAAACAACTCTTCACTTGTACCTTCCCAGGCAACCTTTGCGTCGTATAGAAGAATTATCCGGCTAGACACTTTGTGCAATACTTCCAAATTATGCGTAACCAATACACTAGATGCATTAAGTTCATATTGAAGCTTTAAAATGTAATTTACAATGATATTTGAAACTACAGGATCAAGCCCACTTGTAGGTTCATCGTACAGAATAATTTTTGGATCATTGATAATAGCTCTTGCAAGACCAACTCTCTTTTTCATCCCACCAGACAACTCGTCAGGTTTCAGGTTTTCCATTCCAGCAAGACCTACAAGTTTTAATTTTTCAGAAACTTTGCTTTTTATCTCCTCAGGTAATATTTTCTTATTTTGATTTAACAATGGAAAAGCAACATTGTCAAAAACAGTCATTGAATCAAATAGTGCAGCACCCTGGAAAACCATCCCAAGATGATTAGTTTTTAAAAGGACTTCCCCAGAATCAGGATCCTCAAGACCTGAAATAATTCTAAGTAACGTTGATTTCCCAGAACCAGAAAATCCAATAATTATTAACATCTCATTGTTATAAACATTAAAAGTTACATTATCCAGAACTTTCTTTTTTCCAAAAGATTTGCTTAGATTTTTAATTTCTACTATAGGTTCAGATGACATTGCTTTTTCTGATAGATTCTCTAATTCTTATTGCATCTTTTAACAAATCTTCCACCTTATCAAGTGGAATCATATTTGGTCCATCACTTAATGCATTATCAGGGTCAGGATGTGTTTCCATAAATATTCCATCACATCCTGCCGCTACTGCAGCTCTAAGTAGAGAAGGAATAAATTCTCTTTGACCGCTTGATTTTGTACCAGCTCCTCCTGGAAGCTGAACTGAATGTGTCGAATCAAATACTACCGGAATCCCTGATTTATGAATAATATCAAACGATCTCATATCTACTACTAAATTATGATAGCCAAAAGATGTACCTCTTTCTGTTATAAGAATATTTTCATTCCCGGTAGAATATGCTTTTTTAACTATGTTTGGGACATCATCTGGTGCTAAAAACTGTCCTTTCTTTATGTTTACAACTCTTCCGGTCTTAGCAGCTTCAATAATTAAATTTGTTTGCCTACATAGAAAAGCAGGTATTTGAATAACGTCAAGAACATCTTTTACAAGGTTAATTTCTGATATTTCATGTACATCAGATAAAACAAATACTCCAAATTCTTTTTTTAATTCATCCAGGATTTTAAGACCTTTTTCTATTCCATGTCCACGAAAACTATCTATAGCTGTACGATTAGCTTTATCATAAGAAGATTTGAAGATAAAAGGTAATTTTAATTTTTCACAAACATTTTTTAGCTTCTCTGCAGTTCTAAAAACTAAATCTCTGTTTTCTATTACACATGGTCCAGCAATAATCGGAAAGCTATTTTCAGAACCCCATATTATGTTTTTTAGTTTGACTTGTTTCATGAACTCTTTTTATTTCTTCTTTCAGGAATTATATAGAGCCTATAATAAATAGCTCCTGCTATGCTCAAAATCACAGATCCAGAAATTAACATTGCAATAAGTTCCATTTACTTTCTCCTGTTAGCTAACAATATATCATAACCCTTCATAATAAATATTAATCCTGCATATGCTAAGAGTGAAGAGACTGCCAAAAAAAATAATAAACTTTATAATATTAATTTCTTTAAATATTACCCACGGTTCTAGAAAGAATCTCCCAATAGGAGCCATCATAGCAAAGCCAGCTATCTTAAAAATTTCAGAACGATATTCTTCATCTTTGGGTATCATGAAAAACATTCTATCAATATGACCTTTCAATTTATGTAACCAACAGTTACATAAAAAGATAAAATATTTTTAATTTTTAACTTCAAATAGAAAAACTTTAAGTGATCTCACTTCTGGACTCAAGCGCTCTTGTTAACGTAAGCTCATCTGCATACTCAAGCTCTGAGCCTACAGATAATCCAAACCCAAGACGTGTGATTTTATGACAAATAGGAGAAAGAATTCTATGTAAATATAAAGTTGTAGCTTCTCCTTCAACACTGGTATCAAGAGCAACAATAACTTCACTTACATTATTTTTACTTGCACGATTTAAAAGCTCTTTAATCGTAAGGTTATCAGGACCTATTCCATCAATCGGAGATATTAATCCACCTAAGACATGATACGTTCCTTTAAATGCATTTGTTTTTTCAATAGCCATTAAATCTTTCGGATCAGAAACAACACAAATTGTTTTAATATCTCTTGATTTATTTGAACATACCTCACATGAACCATCAGAACTTAAGTTCTGACAAATCGAACATCTTTTAATTTGTGTCTTTGCATCAAGGATAGTTTTGGACAATTCTTCAACCTGAGCAATGTCCCGATTTAAAACATGAAAAGCCATTCTCTGTGCTGACTTTGGTCCAACACTTGGAAATTTTTGAAATTCTTCAATGAGTTTTAATAATGGTCTAGGAAATGCCATAGATTGTTAAAGCCTAGGAAGTCCTTTTCCACCAGTAAGTTTACCTAACTTTTCCTGTGATATCGCCAATGCTTTAGTCGATGCATCTTTAAATGCAGAAAGAACTAAATCTTCTAATGTTTCAACATCATTTGGATCAACTGCTTCTTTTTTAATTTTAAGATCTTTCACTTCTCCATGTGCAGTCATTAAAACTTCAACAAGTCCTCCTCCAGAAGAACCTCTAACATCAACTTTTCCTAGCTCTGTCTGCGCCTCTAAAAGAGATTTTTGTAACTCTTGCGCTTCTCTTAACATTTTTTGAATATCCATGCGATTTCCTTTTATTATCTGATTAAGCAAGAATATTCTACCAGACAACAAGAACTAAGAAATAAATAACAACCCTGTGGCAAAACCACAGGGAATTATCTAGTTAACTATATTAATGAGAACTTTGAGGGGGGATAGATTTATTCTTCAACTTTTGACTTACAACAACAAATTTGATTTTCCTGGCTTTGTTCATAGCCTTCATTACATGCTGCACCTGGTTCCGGTGGTAAATAATGTCCATCTTCAAGACCATTATTCGTACAAAATGTTTTACATTCATCATCTAGATCATTTGCAAAGCCTGGCAAAGTAAAAGCCATGCCAATTAATAACATAAAAAATAATGCCTTCTTGTTAAAGCTCATGAATTAATAACCTCTTTTTATTAGATTATGGATTTCTGTATTTAACATATGCACGTAAAAATAAGGTAAGCCTCAGGGAGACCCCTAGTAGATTCGTAGCATGCTACGAATCTACGCCAGAACATTATCAATTTATTAAGAACTGTATAATCTCCGGCAACACATTCTCCTGTCCTACTGCCATAACATGAATACCACCAATTCCAGTACCTTTTAACTGAGCAATTATTTCCTTTGCAATATTAAGACCTTCCTGTCTTTGATCTTTTGAACCTTCAATTCTTTTCATGATTTTTTCAGGAACAGTTACTCCAAAAACTTTTTCATTCATAAAATTAGCCATTTTTAGACTTTTTAAAGGTGTTATGCCAACTATTGTCTTTTTTGCAAATTCTCCAAGTGAGTCTGCAAATCTCTTTATTTGATCAACATCGTAACAAATCTGCGTTTGTATAAAACCTGCTCCGAAGCTAAATCTATCTTTAATTAATTCTTCTTGTTTAGCTAAATCAGGTGCATTTGGATGAGCAGTACATCCAATTAAAAAATTTGTTTTTCCTTTTAACTCATTTCCCGACATATCAAATCCATCATTTAATTTTTTTAAAGTTTTTATTAGTTCTGTTGTTTCTAAATCAAAAACTGGTTTAGCCTCTGGATGATCTCCGGATTTGGGATCATCTCCTTTCATTGGTAAAACATTTTTTATCCCTAAAGCACTAGCCCCTAAACAATCTGCTTGAAGCGCAATCCTATTTCTGTCCCTACAAGTTAATTGCCAGATAACATCAATTCCTTCTTTTAATAAAAACTGTGCTGCAGCTAAAGGACACATTCTCATGTTTCCACCTTGACCATCGGTTAAATTAATTGCATTAACTAAATTTTTTAATAAAAGAGCTGTATTAGAAAGATTCGATACGTCTGTACCCTTTGGTGGAGCTAATTCACAAGTAATAATAAAAAAATTTTGATTGAGTGCTTCAGCTAAAGTCATTAATTAAATTTACCACCATTGTTTGCTCACTTTTTAAAAATCAATTACACTAGTTTAAGATTATAACTTAACATCAAAGTAAATTTAGAAAGGAAATTTAAACAATCTGGGATATAAAGGGTTTGTCTAATTAATACAGCAAATCTGATCTGGTAAAAGGAATTAGTTGGAGGAAGCTTCAGCTTGTCTGGAGTTTAAAGAATAAAAGAATGTTTTGGAGAAAATTATCAAGGGATATAGGAATTGATTTAGGAACAGCAAATACTTTAGTTTGTACATCTGAACGTGGAATAGTTTTAAGAGAACCATCTGTAGTTGCTGTAAACATTGAGACTAAAGAAGTTCTAGCTGTAGGCGAAGAAGCTAGAGCAATGATTGGTCGTACACCTTCTCACATTATCGCCACTAGGCCACTTAGAGATGGCGTAATTGCAGATTTTAGACATGCTGAAATGATGCTTAGATATTTCATCGATAAAGTTAACGGTAGAAGTAATTTTGGAAGACCTCTTGGAAAACCAAGAGTTGCAATTGGTATACCGTCAGGAATTACAGAAGTTGAAAGAAGAGCAGTAAGAGAAGCTGCTGAAAATGCAGGTGCAGGCCCTGTTTATTTAATTGAAGAACCAATGGCAGCAGCTATTGGAGCAGGTTTACCTGTGGCTGAGCCAATTGGAAGCATGATTGTGGACATTGGTGGTGGAACAACAGAAGTGGCAGTAATATCACTTTCAGGAATTGTTGTAAGCGAATCCATTCGTGTTGCAGGGGATGAGCTAAATGAATCTATCATGCAGTATATGAAAAAGGTTTACAATCTTGCAGTTGGGGAAAGAACTGCTGAAGAAATAAAATTCAGATTAGGATCAGCATTTAAAACAGCTGATGACGGAGATAAATTAGAAGTCCGGGGACTAAATCTAATAAATGGACTACCAAGAACTGTTGTAATTGGGAGACCAGAAGTAAGAGAATCTATGCAAGATCCACTTGCATCAATTATTGAAGCAGTAAAAAGAACTTTAGAAAGAACACCTCCAGAACTCGCCGCAGACATTTATGATCGTGGAATAGTAATTGCTGGTGGTGGTGCACTTTTGAATGGGTTAGATGAATTAATCGCACACGAGACTGAAGTCCCAGTTCATATTGCAGAAGATCCACTTTCATGTGTCGTTGTTGGTACTGGTAAAGTTTTAATAGATAAAACTTTACGAAGAATTCTAGATGCCTCAGTTCAGTATGTGTAATCAGGCAGAATGCTAACAATTCAGGTACAAATGGCTTTAAAAAAAACATTTTTTGTACAAAACATAAAACCAAAAACTATTTTTACAATTTTTTTATGGTTAATGGTTGCCTGGGCTCTCTCCAAACCTCTACAAGAAATAGGAAAAACGATTTATAGTTCAGTTGGTACACTTGCAAACAACGCATTTGAATTAGTGACACATGGAAAGTCAATTACTGAAGAGCTTATAACTTCAAAAAAGATTGCTAATGAACAAGAGAAAGAAATATCTTTACTTAAAACAAAAATTGATTATCTTGAAAATCAAAATAGTCATATCACCCAATTAAAAGAACTTTTAAATTTAAAAAAGAGTACTAGATATAAGACAATCTCAGCCAATGTAATTGGAAGAAGTCCGGACAACTGGCATAAACAAATAATCATAGATAAAGGGAAGAACGAAGGAGTTAAATCTGGTGATTCAGTAATCACAACAAAAGGCATAGTGGGGCAGGTAATTGAAACAAACAATAATACTTCAACGATTCAGTTGATTTCAGATCCAAGCTACAAGCTTGGCTGTAAAATCAAGAAGAGAAATATTTTGGGAATTCTCTCTGGAAGAACTAACTCTACAGGGTTATTAAATTTTATTCCTATAGGAACAAAAGTAAAAACTGGAGACTTAGTTGAAACTTCAGGTATTGCTAGTGGAGGATTTGCCCCCACTTACCCACCTGGACATCCTGTAGGAAAAATAAGAAAAACAAGTAAGAAAAAAAGCAAAGCATCTGATTTATATATTGAAGTTAAATTTTCTGAGGATTTAAATTCTTTAAACAATGTTCTTATATTTTCACCTGATTAACGGTAAGGAACAGTCGCGACTGTTCCTTACCGCGCTATAATAAAAATCGCTGTTAGGTATGGCAAATCTCTTACGAACCTGGTCAGATAGGAAACTAAGCAGCCATAAGTAAAAGCTTTGGGTGTACCTAATGGCACATTGTAGTAATTAAGAATAGATTTACTGAGTATCCCTCAAATAATAAAGCTGCCCCCACAAATTGATTTAACTTAACCTTATTTTAATTTGTCGTTGATTAAATTAGGAACCTTCTTACAGAAATGAAGAGTAGCTTATATGTTTATTTTAAATACAAAGTTTTCAAACAACAACCCTCTAGCAGCTAGATTAGATCCTGATTTATTAAAGAAAAATAAGGACTCAAGGGATCCTGACTCATCACTAAAAGATTCTATTTTATCAAATCAGCTTGCTCCGGGAAAAGGAGATCTTAATGGTGATGGAGATGTTAACTTTAAAGACGCTACTATATTAGGGAATTATTTATTTCCAGGACCAAATAATTCACCTGAAAAACTTACTGATGATCAACTTAAAAAAGCTGATGCTAACAATGATGAAAAAATAGATTATGATGATTTGACTGCTTTATATGTTACTTCGACTAATCTTATTATTGATTCATACAAGCCTAATTCTTCTGTAAAAGGAGATTTGAATGGAGACAATAAAGTTGACGATAATGATCTTATTATGCTTATTGAAACAGAAGGTTTAATACTTGGGACCACTTTAGGTAAACACCCTTCGGACAAATTAATTAAAGCTGTTGATTTTAATAACGATGGAATACTAAACAACGCTGACTTAAAAATCTTAGAGTCACTTTATACTGAAAAGCCAGATACATTACCTACAGAAAACGGCAGGCCACCAAATGCAACTGTAAAAAAAGGTGATTTAAATCAAGATGGCAAAATTAATGACACAGACCTTACTATACTTGGAGACTCTCTCAATAATAAAAAACTTTTTGATAAATTAACTGAAGACCAAAAACAAGCTGCCGATATAAATAATGACGGTAAAATAGACACCTCTGATGCACTTAAATTTCTCGACATCATAGAAAGAAATGGGTTTAATCCAGTCTCAGGAATTGTTGGAGATTTCAATGGAGATTCTATTTTAGATTATAAAGATCTACAGATATTTGTTCAAGAGAAAACAATATATGAAAATTATAAAAATGATCCTGACTATAAAGATTCATCTGAATATATGAAAGGGTTTCTTGACTTTAACATGGATGGAGAAGTAACTAAAGCTGATAAGGACACGTTTATGAGTGAGATTCTTCATATGAAATTACCAACAATAGAAACCACCAACCAAGCTTTCAATGATCCAAAAAACTGGATGGTAAGTCAGATGCTGGGTTCAACTAATCCAAATGTAGATAAGCCGAATTTTAATGGGAATTGTGGATTTGCATCGCTTGTAATGGTTGCCAGAATGTTTGGAAAACTTTGCGGTGGAAAGGAAGAAGCACAAAAACAAATTAAATATGTAAGAGAATTAGCAGGGGTCCCAAATGAATATGAAGGTTCTGATATGGGACAGCTTTCAAGTGCTGCTGAATCACTTGGGTTAAATGGAATCCATCTATATGGAGACATAAATATTATTAAAGATTTTCTAAATCTTGGTAGCAAAATTATTCTGGGTGCTGATCCTAGTAAATATAGTATTGGAGGAAGTTCTGGACATGCAATTGTTATATCAAGCTTTAAAGATGGTATGTTTGAGATCTATGATCCGGGATTTCAAAGACCAATTAAAGTTAGTGAAAAAGCTTTATCTGAGTCAATGCAAATGCAATATGGCAATATGTTAATAGTTGGTGAAGCATAAGAAGTAAATCAAGCTATCCCCCAAAACAATAAAGCTACCCCCACAAATTGATTTAATTTAACAGTTTTCGGGAAGTTTATATTTAATAAGCAATGTACTTGGTAAGATGTTACATTGTGTAAGTAAACATTAACTAAGCAAGGAATTATGTCAACAAAAAAATATTTATTAGGGGAAATCTTAATTTCACTTGGCGTTCTAACAGAAGTACAGTTAAATCAAGCACTTAAAGAACAAGAAGAATTAGACGCACAAGGAAAAGAACATAAGCCAATAGGGCAATTACTACTTGAACATGGGTACATCTCCCCAAATGATCTCATTGAAGCAATTAAAATACAGACCAAACAAAAAGAGCCGATATAAATTAAGTAGAGGATAAGATAACCTTCCTCTCTAATGAAGAACTCTAAAGCATTAGTTTTTATAGCAATAAAGGGAGCGACATATAAATTGCAAGACAATCTGAACTGAAATTGTTTTGCATTATATTAACGATTCTTTAATTCAAAAGAATTAATATAACTTATATGTATTCGTGTATTGGGTAACATCTTTATGAAAAGCCATAAGAGATCATTTGCCATTTTGCTGTTAATGATAATCTCTTGTTCTCTTGAACTAAAAGCATTTGCATTAGAAGAGCAAGAATTGAAATCTGGTTCCTTGGCAAATAGTGCAAAAGAATTTACATTAAAAGGAACTGTTCAAGAAGATGTAAGCGGAGCTAAACAACTAACAGGAATTGGTGTAATTGGAATAAGATTTATTCACCAAACAGGATTTCCATCTTACATTGAACAAATTTATCCAAATTCTCCAGCATCAAAAGCAGGACTCAGGCCAAATGATTTAGTTTTTGCAATTGATGGAATTAGAACTGATAAGCTAAGCTCTGACAGTGTCTATCAATTATTAGCAGGTGACCCTGGGACAAAAGTAAAAGTCTTTATTACACGAGGACAATCCATGTTTAATGTGGAACTTGTTCGCGATGATCTTGCAAATTTATCTACTGATGTTCAAAACAGGTATTTATCAGGACCTATTGCTGTCCCTATTAGCCCAAGAGATTTAATCCCATATCACTAGAGATTTGATAAATAATCGCAGGGGCATACTACTAAAGCATGCTCCTGCAATTGCATGTTAAAATAATCAAGCTAACAAACAAACCGTTAAAATAAGGAGTAAAGGAAATAAGTACTGCAACAATGACAACACCTGAAATTAAAGAATTACTAGAAGCTGGTGTACATCTTGGTCACCAAAGAAAAAAATGGAATCCAAAAATGCAACCATATATATATGGTGATAAAGCTGGAACATGCATAATTAATTTAGTTAAAACTTCTGAGTTACTAGAACAAGCCTGTGTTTATTTAAAAGAAGCTGCTTCACAGAAGAAAAATATTATTTTTGTAGGAACTAAGAGACACATTTCTGAAATTGTTAAAGATGAAGCTGTCAGATGTGGTGCTTACTTTATAAACAGACGTTGGTTAGGTGGCTTATTAACTAACTTTGACACTATAAGACAAAGATTAAACAGACTTAGAGAACTTGAAGAAATGCAAGATAATGGGACAATGAATCACACAAACAAAAAAGAACTTGCTGTCTTTAACAAAGAATTAGAGAAATTACAAAAAACACTTGGCGGCATAAAAAATATGCGTGGCAAAGCAGATATATTATTTGTAATAGATCAACAAGAGGAAGAAATTGCAATTACTGAAGCGAAAATAATAGGTTTAAAAGTAGTCGCTGTTATAGATACAAACTGTGATCCACAGGGAATTGATTATCCTATCCCAGGAAACGATGATTCAATTAGATCAGTAAAACTAATTATCAGCACAGTAGCAGATGCAATTATTGAAGGACATGAAGGTAAGGTTCCTGATGTTCACAAAACAAAAAATGGTTATGTGAAAAAGCTATCAAACATTCAACCCCCTGTAAAATTAGTTCAAGAAATTGCTATTCCGGTAGAACAGCAGTCTTAAAATAACTTGGAGAAAAATATGACATTTAGTGCAAAAGATGTAGCAGATCTGAGATTTAAAACTGGCGCAGGAATGATGGAGTGCAAAAATGCACTTAAAGAAGCAAATGGAAGTCTTGAAAAAGCAAGTGAAATCCTCAGGCAAAAAGGTCTATCTGCAGCTGCAAAAAAAGCAGAAAAAACAACTTTAGAAGGAATTGTTACAAGCAAATTAGCAAGTGATAAAAAATGTGGAGCAATTCTTGAACTTAATACTCAAACAGACTTTGTCGCAAAAAATGATAAATTTATTGAATTATCCTCTATTATTCTTGATGCAATTTTAAGCAATAAGCCATCTTCAATAGAACAACTACTAACTTTAAAATCTGGCAACACCGTAATATCAGAATTGATTTCAAGTAGAATTGCTACTATAGGAGAAAATATCCAGCCACGAAGATTTGAATTATTCCAATCTGGAAATGAAAGTAGTATTGTCGGGACATACATTCATCCTGTAGGAAATAAAATAGGCGTACTTGTTAAACTCACTACAAGTTCTCCAGTTTTAAATACTAGCGAGCTTGAAGAATTAGCAAAAAACATTGCAATGCATGTTGCTGCTTCACAACCTCAACCAGAATACATTGATAGTTCAACCATTCCAAGTGAAGTTATTGAAAACGAAAGAAGAATTGAACTTGGAAAAGAAGATTTAGCAAAGAAAACAAAAGAAATAGCTGAAAAAATTGTACAGGGAAGATTAGAAAAAATCCTTTCTCAACGTTGCTTAATATCTCAACCATACATTAAGGATCCAAATCTAACCATAGATAAATTAATTAAAGAAAAAAGTAAACAATTAAATACTGACATTAAGATTGCACAATTTGTACGATACAATGTAGGCGAAGTCCTTGAAAAAGATGCTTCAATGGAAAAAGCTACAGCACAAGTATAAACTAGAGTAAAAAATGTCAAAGCCTGTTTATCAAAGAATACTACTCAAATTATCAGGCGAAGCTCTTATGGGCAACCAGACATCTGGAATTGACTCAAAAGTTGTTAATCAGATAGCACAAGAAATAAAAAGCGCTCACAATCTTGGGGTTCAGATTGCTGTTGTTGTGGGTGGCGGGAATATTTTCAGAGGCGTACAATCTAGTGCTGCTTTAGGAATGGATAGAGCTGCTGCAGATTATGTAGGTATGCTTGCCACTATAATGAACGGATTAGTATTGCAAGGAGTCCTTGAGTCAATAAATGTAAAAACCAGAGTTCAAACTGCTATAGGGATGCAAGCTATTGCTGAACCTTATATTAGAAGAAGAGCCATAAGACATTTAGAAAAAGGAAGAGTTGTAATTTTTGCAGGTGGTACTGGAAATCCATTTTTTACTACCGATACAACAGCTGCTCTGAGAGCAGCTGAAATTGATGCCAATGTTCTCTTAATGGCAAAGCATGGTGTTGATGGGGTTTATGACAGCGATCCAAAGAAAAATTCCAACGCAAAGAAATTTACAAATCTTACTTATAATGAAGTTTTAAGTAAAGAACTAAAAGCTATTGATACTACAGCCATTGCTCTTGCACAAGAAGGCAAGATTCCAATTATAGTTTTTGATTTCAGTTCAAAAGGTCTTATCAGCAATATAGTTACTGGCGAAAAAGTCGGAACATTAATAAGCGATAGCTTGAAAGTTCCCGCTGAAGGTGGGTCCACCTATGGCGGAAAAACATAATTTCAAATGAAAAGTGGTAAACAAAAAAAACAAACCAGAGAAGAAAAAAGAATCAATAGTCATTGAAAACAGAAAAGCACGTTATGATTTCCATATTGATGACTCAGTTACATGTGGGTTGGTTTTAAGTGGTACAGAAGTAAAATCAATTAGAACTGGAAGAGCCCAGCTAAAAGATAGCTTTGCAAAAATAGAAAAAGGAGAAGTTTGGCTATACAACTGTCATATCTCACCATATCAGTTCGGAAACAGATTTAACCACACCCCTCTTAGAAAAAGGAAACTCCTGTTACATAAAAAAGAAATCCTAAAGCTTTTCACAAAAATAAAAGAAAAAAATTATGTATTAGTTCCACTTAAGATTTTCTTTTCTAAGAATTGGGCAAAAATAGAACTTGGGTTGGGCAAAGGGAAAAAGGTGTATGACAAAAGGGAAGCTATTAAGAAAAAGGAACTACAAAGGTCTATTAAAGAGGTAAAAAGTAAATATATTTAATTGCGAGGGCTTTAGCCCGAAGTAATCCCAAGTGTTTTGCGTAAATTTGATCAGGATTACTTTGTCGTTATGCTCCTCGCAATGACATGCTAAAATAAAAACCCTATGTACGCAGTATTAGAAACAGGTGGAAAACAAGTCAAAGTCGAAGCTGGCCGCTTTATTGATATTGAAAAACTACCTCAAAACAAAGGTGACCAAGTGTCACTTAGCACTGTTTTGATGTTAGTATCCGGAAAAGAATCAAAAATCGGAAATCCTTATATTAAAGGTGCCACTATAAATGGACAAATCATTGATCTTGCAAAAGACGATAAAGTAATTGTCTATAAAATGAGACCAAAAAAACGTACTCGTAAAAAGTTTGGTCATAGACAATGGTACTCAAGAGTTTTTATAGAAAGTATTGAGCTCGATGGAAAAGTATTAGTTAAGGCAGAAAAGAAAGAGCCAAAAGTAAAAAAACAAGAAGAAGTAAAAGCTGAAACAGAAGCTAAACCAAAGAAAAAAGCAACAAAGAAAAAAGAAGCGTAAGCAGGAGATAAATCATGGCATCTAAAAAAGGGGTTGGTTCTACAAAAAACGGTAGAGATAGTAATCCAAAATATCTTGGTGTAAAACTTTATGATCAAGAAGCTGTAATACCTGGAAATATTATTATTAGACAAAGAGGGACAAAATTTCACCCTGGAGATAATGTCGGAATAGGAAGAGATCACACTTTATTTGCTCTTATAAAGGGAAAAGTAAAGTTTGAAAGAAAACGCGGCAAACAATTTGTTAACATTATTCCTGCATAACTTCACTAGATAATATAATCATTTACGTAATAGCTTAATAAGGAAAAATAAAATGAATCCAGGTGGACTTTCATTACTTTTGCTAAGACTTTCATTGAGTTATGTCTGGCTAAGCGCCGGAATAAGTAAACTTTTTAATTCACAGTTTATAAATACTTTTTCAGAAACACTTCACAACTTTGCAAAAAATACACACTATAGTTTTTACTCTGAATTTTTAAATACTTACATAATTCCAAATTTTCAAATCTTTGCACAATTAACAATATGGGGGGAAATTCTTACTGGAATTGCATTCTTGTTAGGATTTCCATTGTTTCTTGCAGCATCAATTGGTATTTTTATGAATGTAAACTACTATTTTGTAGCCACCACAACTCCATCACAGTTTTTAAATATTATTATGGTTTTTTCCCAGCTTGCTGCCTATGCAAATAACGCAGGAGGCTTCTGGGGCTTATCTGCTTCTTTGAAAAAGTAATACAAGGTGTCATTGCGAGGGTTTTAGCCCGAAGCAATCCCGATCGATTTTCATGTAAGCTGATCGAGATTGCCACACCTCATTTCATTCGGCTCGCAATGACAAACGACAAACCAATGCTAAAATTCTCCCATGGAAACAGCTATCAAAGATATCCCTCAGTACGTTCCATTGCATCTTCATACAGAATATAGCCTTTTAGATGGCACAAGTAAAATAAAAGATCTAATAAAAAAAGCAAAATCAAATAATATGCCTGCATTAGCAGTTACTGATCACGGTGTAATGTATGGTGCATTAGAACTTTATCGAAATGCTAAAGCTGAAGGAATAAAACCAATTATTGGTTGTGAAACTTATATAGTTAATAGTGACTACAATGATAAATCAGTACGAAATCCTCTATTTCATTTAATTTTGCTTGCGAAAAATGATGAAGGCTATATAAATCTCTCAAAAATAGTTACTGAAAGTAATTTAAACGGATTTTATTACAAACCCCGAATTAACAAAGATTTTCTAAAGAAGCACAGCAATGGATTAATCGCTTTAACAGCATGTCTTGGCGGTGAGGTTCCAAATACTATCCTAAAAGGGGAATATGAAAAAGCTCGTGAAACAGGGGAGATTTACAAAAGTATTTTTGGCGAAGATTTTTATTTGGAAGTACAGGACCATGGAATTGCTGAAGAACATTTAGTTAATCCTCTTATGGCAAGGCTAGCAAAAGACTTAAATCTAAAGCTCATAGCTACAAATGACAGCCATTTTACAAACAAAGAAGATGCTATTGCTCAGGATGCAATGCTTTGTTTACAAACAAATAAGCAAGTCAAAGAACATCCAAGAATGCACTTTACTGGAACTGAATATTTGAAAAATGGATTGGAGATGTTTAATTTATTTTCTAATCAACTAAGTGAAGAACAAAAGCGAGAAGCGGTATTAATGTCTCCTATGGAAATTGCTGAAAAGGTAGAAGACTACAAAATACTTTCTGAAACCTTTATAAGGCTCCCTCAATTCCCAGTTCCTGAAGGTTCAACTAAAGAAAAATATTTATCCGAGCTTGTCTGGCAAGGAATAAAAAAGAGATATCACGAGATTACAAAAGAAACAGAAGAAAGAACAAAATATGAATTAGAAATAATATTTAAGCTAGGTTATGCTAACTATTTTTTAATAGTCTGGGATTTTATCAGATTTGCAAAAGAACATAAAATTGCTGTTGGCCCTGGAAGAGGCTCTGCAGCAGGTTCAATAGTTGCTTATGCCTTGAATATTACTGATATTGACCCTCTTAAATACAACTTGATTTTTGAGAGATTTCTAAATCCTGAGAGGAAATCACTACCTGATATTGATACAGACTTTTGCATTGAAAGAAGAGATGAAGTACTCGAATATGTACGAAATAAGTATGGAAACAATAGAGTTGCTCAAATTATCACCTTTAACAAATTAGCTTCTAGAGCAGTAATTAAAGATATGGCTAGGGTTTTAAATTATCCGTACAGTGAGTCAGAAAAAATAGCAAAACTGATTCCGGTAGTACGTGGTAAGCCTCGTGAATTAGCCTGGATGAAAGAAAATCACTCAGAGTTTGCAGAACAATATAAGATAAATTCGGATTTCAAAGAAATTTTTAATCTTGCAGAAAGACTTGAAGGGATCAATAAAACATTTGGAGTACATGCTGCAGGAGTAGTTATTTCTGATAAACCATTAGACGAAATAGTACCTCTTTCAAAGAATAACGATGGCACAATTATAACTCAATACAGCATGGACGATCTTGCTTATTTAGGTCTATTAAAGATGGATTTTCTTGGTTTAAGAAACCTAACAATGATTAATAGAGCTATAGAAATCATTGCGGAAACAAGAAAAATAAACATTGATTTACTTTCCATTCCTCAGAATGATGAAAAAGTATTTAAGATGATTTCAGAAGGCAATCTCGCTGGAATCTTCCAATTAGAAACTTCAACCGGCATGCGACAAGTTGCCAGAGATATGAAACCTTCAACCCTAGAGGATCTCTCAGCATTAATAGCATTATTCCGTCCTGGTCCACTTGATACAGGTATGGTTACTGAATTTATAGACAGAAAGAATGGGAAGAAAGAAATTCGATATCTTATTCCTGAACTTGAACCAATTCTTAAAGACACATATGGTTCAATTGTTTATCAAGAACAAATAATGCAAATAGCACAAAAGCTAGCAAACTTTACACTTGGTGAAGCAGATTTATTACGTAATGCAATGGGAAAGAAAAAACCAAAAGAAATGGCTAAATATAGGCTTAAATTTATTGATGGTTTTAAACAAAACAATTATGAACAAAAGTTAGCTGAAGAGCTCTATGACATGATGGTTAGCTTTGCAGAATACTGTTTTAATAAGTCACACAGTGCTGCTTATGGAATGCTTACTTACCAAACTGCTTATCTTAAAGTCAACTATCCTATTGAATATTTAACTGCTCTTTTATCAAGCGTTCTTGATGATCAGGACAAAATCAAATACTACATGGCTGAATGCAAAAATATGGGTATTAAGCTTATGCCGCCAGATATAAATCTTTCCGGAGTAAATTTCACTGCTGATATTCACAATAATTCAATAAGGTTTGGTCTTGCAGCGATTAAAAATGTAGGTATTCCTGCAGTAAATGAAATAATCAGAGCTCGTTCTGAAAATGGTAATTTTAAATCACTTACTGAATTTTGCAGTCTGGTTGACTTAAGAACTGTTAACAAAAAGACTCTTGAATCTTTAATAAAATCAGGAGCTTTTGATTTATTAGAACAATCAAGAAAAGGAATGATTATCTCCCTTGAAAGAATAGTTGGACTTGCACAAAAACAAAAGGAAATGTTGTTAAATGGACAATTAAATCTTTTTGGAACTCAAAATAATCTATTTACTATTTCAAATGGAACTACATTAGAATCATCAAATGGATCATCTAACGAAGCAGTCTTAGAATTTTCAGAAAAAGAAATGCAATTAATGGAAAAAGAATTAACGGGCTTTTATATATCTAGCCATCCTCTTGAAAATATCCCTGCAATTATTCATCAAATTACAAGTTGCAATCTTTCAGAACTACCTGAAATACCAGACAATTCTGAGATTCTTATAATTGCAGTTGTAAATGAAGTGAATAAAAAACTCACAAAAACCAATAAAATCATTGGGATTCTTCAGCTTGAGGACTTCCTTGGAAAAGTAGAGGCCGTAGCATTTTCAGACCAATTAACAGAATTTGGAGAATTTCTGATTCCAGAAGCTACATTAATTATTCTTGGTAGAGTACAGCAAAGAAGTGAGGGAAATATAAGTCTGCAAATTAAAGCAGTTCATAATTTGGATGATATAAAGATTCTTTCTATTCAGCTACCAGAAGAAATTACATCAAACCAAGATACCTATACTACAATCCACAGCATTAGAAGTGTTTTACAAAAACAAAAACAAAACCCATTTTATCCAGTAATCATACAAACAAAAGATAAAGCAAAAAGAACATATATACTAGATCGAAAATATTGGTCAGAACCCGACGATAACCTAATTAAGAATTTATCTAACTTATCATCAAATATTAGTGTAGAGATTACTTCTCCATTTAAACAAACTCAAACAAACACATTTCGTGAAAAAAGCGTGTCTAAGTAGAAGTAACTGTCAATAGCATTGTTTCGCTTTTCTTAAGGTCTAGTAAAAGAATAATTCCTGTAATTTAAGGGAATATAACAAGAAATCAGCTTCTTAATTAGTTCTTTATGTTTTGATGTTTTTGTAGATTTAAAGTAAGATAATTCTATAAAGGTGATTGAAATGATTGAGATGTTTGTAACCGGAATCGCATTGGATGTGAGAAACAATCACCCTCTTGTCATTTTAAATGACTCATCTAAAAAGCGTGCGTTACCAATATGGATTGGGCATGCAGAAGCACAGGCAATAGCAAGAGCCCTTGAAGGATTTAAGGCCGAAAGACCACTTACACATGACTTATTAATCAATATTATTCAAATTACCGGATTTAAAGTTCATCATATTGAAATAAATGATTTAAATGAAAATACTTATTTTTCAACAATTGTTCTTGAAAACCCCACAGGAGAACTTGTTCCTATAGATGCACGACCAAGCGATGCAATTGCTGTTTCTCTTAGAGTAGAATGTCAAATTTTAATTTCTGAAAAGGTTTTTGATGATGGTACCATTCCCACTGAACTTGAAGAGTCTGAGGATGAAGAAACAGAAGCATTTAAAGACTTTTTACAAAATGTAAAAGCTTCTGACTTTAAACTGGGTGGATCAGATAGTTAAACTTATATTCAAACTATTTTCCTAAAGCATGTAATGCTCTTATTTTGGTAAGTTGATTAACTGCCATGTTAATCCCCCACACGGCAAGTGAATGAAGAGCAAATCCTTTATATAAAGCTTTTGCATGTTCATTCTCAGCTTCCTTTTGTAAATCCGGGTTGAGTGCCGTATTTTTAAGAACATGGTGAATCTTAGCTGGTTCTGGAAAACGTTTTGCTAGTCTTTCCAAAAAGTTATCATTCTCCTTTACAGGTTCCAGATATTCTTTTTCTACAAGCATCCCTCTTTCAATATTATATTTTTCAGCCAACTTTTTATCAGCATTTAATGCAAACAATCCATTTGTAACTCTGTGGCCAAGCCACCATGACGGAACAAGTGTTACTGCTTTAAATATTCTTTCTGATAATTCATACCAACCTTGCGTAGTTGTTAAAAGTCCACACCATTTTGGAAATGCCGTCATTGAAAATAAAAGTTCTAATTTAGGATAAACTCCATGAGTCATATCAAAGTTTTGTCTCAGGTGAGTTAAGAATTTACTGTTTTTAGCTTTTTCTTCATTATCAATGTTATGAAAAAGAATCAGGTTTGTAATTGGAGAAACAAATATAGAACCTACGCCACAAATTTTTTGAAACAAATTCAGATCACCTGATTCACCTAAACTTTCACTTTCTGAATCACTTACATAACCTTTTGTACCAGTAAATCTATCTTCCTGCAAAACATACTTTCTAACTGTACGAATTAATAACCCAAGTCCCCCCACCAGCCGCCTTCAATGAAACTTTCACCTATAATAGTAGCTTTTTTAAGTTTGTATATTTGCTTCCTTTCTTCGTCAGAAATATTAACTCTTTTAGCAAACGCTTCAATTTCTAGTGCTTCACTTTCATTCTTTTCAACTTGTTTTGTATTATCAATTCTTCTCATAAGAGAAGCAATAAACCTTTTATCCTCAGGCTCTTCCTCACTAATCCTTTTAATCCCTCTTAAAACCCCTTCATTACTTCTCAACTCTTCCGTAGTTAACTTTAAATAGTTAATTGTATCTTTCTGTAAGTGTTTAGGTAACATGGTTTTGCCAAGGGTTTTACCTATGACTGCCGTAATAACTGGGGAAAGAACAATTGTTATAGTACCGCCAAAACCCTCTATTGCAGACTCAACTGCTTTTTTCCATCCTCTAAATAAGTCTGATATCAATATAGGTAAATCCCAGGCAGTAATATCAAGCATTGTTCTGTATGTTGATTCCCTTGAACAAACAATACTTGCAAAATCTCTACACTTATCCCAGGTAGTACTTTTTGGGATGGTAGAAATATAGTTATTGTTTATTGCAATAAATACAAACATAAAAATCACGAACAAATCCAAGACACAAGTAAATAGACCATTTAAAGAAAACTTAGAAAAGATTTCTTACTTAATTTATTTAAATGTTTTTTGAAATATTTTTGTTTTATAGTCCCCAACAAGATTTAACCAGTCAGGTATTAAGCATTATATTAACTACACAGATACCGAAAATTAAATGATTATAAAAATGAGAATTAATCTCTCAAATCAAGCTTTAAAACTTCAAAATATTACAGGTTAAGAAATCAACTGAGCTTGTAAGGCAATTTTGTACACTGAAGGATGAATCTGCCTACGGCAGAGAACTTTTACAACAATACTCCAGATCTAATCCTACTTCTTAACAGATATCTTATTTCAGAGAATAAAACCTGTAGCTCGTATGGCTTTGGAAGATATAAATCAGCACCTGATTCAAGAGACTTATTATGATCAGAATTTTTTGTTGTCATAATTATCCAGGTGCCAGCAAGTTCAGGAACTTGCTTTATTTTTCTTGTTAATTCCCAGCCATCAAATCCATCAGAAATAACATCAACCTCTAGAAGAATTAATTCCGGTTGCCAGCTATTAATAATATTCCAGGCTTCATGCGTACCATGAGCAACATCTACAAAATACCCTTCCATCTCAAGAGTATCTTTTAACAACAAAGACATCGAAGCATCAGGTTCTATCACTAAAATTTTAATTCTTTTTTCTTTGCTGGATCCGTCATCTGCAGACAACCTTAGCCTATCACTCACCCAATCAGAACCTTTTTTACTTTTTGCAAGATATCTCATATCTCTAGCAACCTGAAGGACCTCAACAGAACTTGAAAAGGTTCTACGACCCTTTGCTGTAACTCCAATACTTATAGAAACTAAAGGGACCCTTCTTCTAATCCCTTTTGATCCTATTCCAATAACATAGCTTCGCTGTGCATCTTCCTTTGTATAAAATCTTGGGGCTATATAATCAAATCTTCTACAAATTTCTTCAGCCGTCGCTTCTGCACGATCATTTCTTGTAACAAGAAGAAAATCATCACTACCTCTGTGTGCCAAGAAATCATCCTGAGTTAGAACAGATTTCAAAACTGCTGCAAGAGCTTTTATCATTTGATCCCCACGACTTTCACCATAAGTTTCGTTATATACTCTTAAATTATCTAAATCAATTGATAAGACTGCCCAATCATTAACTTCTTTTAATGTATGCTCCAGAACATTATTTGCAATCATTGAATCAGGTAAACCAGTCAACAAGCTTATATGAGTTTCCTGCCTTCGCCTTATATGAGCCATTACACGAAATGCAATCTCTTTACCTGATATTGGATATGAAATAACATCATCAGCTCCTGAGCGCAATACTTCAATTCTTTCATCCGATTTACTCTCATCAATAAGAAAAACTATAATTGGACGAGGTGATATCTCACTTGCTTTTACAGACTGACAGAAATTTAAACCATGATCCCCTGTCATATCACTATGAACTAGAAATAAATCTGGCTTAAGAGTCTTTAATTGATTTTCTGCCATAGAAATATCACTTACAAATTCAACCCTGAAACCAGCCTGTTCAAGTGCTTCAGCAAGATACTTATATTCATCACTCATAACTAAAAGAACTTTAGGTATTGGTTGTATATTACTCATCCGTTAGTTTTTCCTTTAGTATTTGCACTTGATTCATCAATAACAGAGACTGGGATAGCCATATCAGGTATAACTGCTGGCAATAATACAGTAAACATTGTTTGTCCTGGTTTACTACTTACCGATATTTGTCCTTTTAAAGCAAGAACCAGAGACTTTGTAATAAATAATCCAAGCCCAGTTCCCTGTGTTTGTCTTGTCATTGGATTATCCAACCTGCCAAACTTTGTAAATATTTTTTGTAGATCCGCTTCACCAATCCCAATTCCCTGATCAGATACTTCAATTTTTAATTTGTCTTTTATATTTTTTTCAGTACCTAAAGCACTAGCAGTTATAGTTACAACTGATCCATTTGGAGAATATTTAATTGCATTATCAATAAGGTTAGTAAGAATTTGTTCTAACCGATCCGCATCAGCCCAGACATTTGGTAAATTATTTTCTATATTGATTACCAGTTTATGCTTAGCTGACTTAGAGATTAATGATTCACAAACCTTATTAATATATTTTTTTAAATCAAGAGATCTAACGGTTAGCTGAAAATTCTGAGATTCAAGCCTTGATACAGCAAGTAAATCTTCTACTAATCTTATTAATCTATCTGCTTGCTCTTTAATTATAGTTATATATTTTTTCTTATTCTCATCAGACAATTTATCTCCAGACTTAAGTATTGTTTCTGTAAAACCTTTAATGCTAGTTAAGGGCGTCCTGAGTTCATGGCTGACTGTACTTACAAACTCTACTTGAGCACGCTCTACATTTAAAGTCATTGGATTTTCAGTATGAAAAATTGTCAGATAGCCGCCAAAGGAATTCTCTTTATCTGATTTTTTTATTTCAATTTGTCTAGCCTTTAAAGTTATTTTTTTTCCATCTCTTTGAAATAATATTGCGGCTTGTGGTTTTACTTTTCCTTCCTGACCAACTCTGGAAGTAAGACTCTCTGGCAACGAATATATTTTTAAAGATTCCTGACCAATAAGTTCCTTTGCACTCCAGCCAGTAATCTTTTCAACCACTTCATTTACGTAGACAATCTTGCCAAACTCATCACAACTCACATAACCATCAGGAGAGCAAGCAATGATCGCTTTTAGTAATTCTTCAGATGTATGACTCATTAAATTCCCCAGGTACTAGTATTATTACCCAGTAAAACAGGTTACTAGTTAATCTTAGAACTAATAGTTAAAACTACCAATAAATATGAGGATTTTTTAATATTTAATAGTATTTAATTATCTTCAGTAGAGATATGCCACAACTTTCACCTACATCATTTGAAAAAAATCAGTAAAGCATTGTAATATTTTAAAGTCACAAAAGAAGGAAATTATGCCTACATTTAATCAATTAATTAGAAAATCAAGAAAACGAATTAAGTTAAAAACTAAATCTCCAGCACTTCAACAGTGCCCTCAAAAAAGAGGAGTTTGTACTCAAGTTAAAACTACAACTCCAAAGAAACCAAATTCAGCACTAAGAAAAATTGCTAGAATAAAACTAACTAATGGTACTGAAGTAACTGCATACATACCTGGAGTTGGTCACAATCTTCAGGAACACTCTGTAGTTTTAATTCGTGGTGGAAGAGTAAAAGATTTACCCGGGGTTAGATATCACATAATCAGAGGAACTCTTGATACCCAAGGAGTTAAAGATAGAAAACAAGGTCGTTCTAAATATGGAGCAAAAAGAGAAAGCGCTGCCAAACCAGGAGCAGCAAAATAACTTATTAAGAGTAAGAAGGGAATAATATGCCAAGAAAAGGTAGAGCAGTAAGAAGAAAAATAGAAGCTGATACAAAGTTTAAAAGTACAAGCATACAGCGTTTCATAAATCGTATTATGGAAAAAGGTAAGAAGTCAACAGCACAAAGAATTGTCTATGGAGCTTTCGACGTTATTAAAGAAAAGACAAATCAAGATCCATCAACAATATTTAAAAAAGCTATTAAAAACGTTAGTCCTCTTGTAAAAGTAAAAGCACGAAGAATCGGTGGAAGTACTTATCAAGTTCCTATTGAAGTAGGTCAATTTGAAGGAGAATCACTTGGTTCAAGATGGTTAATTATGGCTGCAAGAAATCGCTCTGGAAGAACAATGATTGACAAATTATCAGCAGAGATTCTTGATGCTTCAAATGGACAAGGTACAGCAGTAAAGAAGAGAGAAGATACTCACAAAATGGCTGAAGCCAATAAAGCATTTGCTCATTACAGATATTAAATTATTTTTTAATTACTTACCTTCATTAAGCTTTGCTTGGAATTAAGTTTGTTAGTTGTTTATCTGGGACAGAATCAGATCCAGAAGACAATGGGTTAGCTGTATCTTGTTCAATTGCCTGTATTTGTTCTTGCTCCTGAGAGGCTTCTTCAGGCTTTGTTACTAAATCTTCAAACTCAACAACAATATTTCCTTCTTTATTTAAATAGTAGTTTGGGGATAAAGCTCCAAGAGACCGATAAAAAGGTTTTATAACACTGTTTCTAAAGCCACTTGCCCCCTTACCACCTTTATCATCTTCAGAACCAAGTAAAAATCTAGTCATCAAATTAAACGGTGGTAAGAGTTTAAACTCATCATCATCATCATCTTTTTTTCCAAATAATGTTCTAGGATCATTAATAAACTCCATTAGCTCAAACATCTTAGGTGTTTGTAATTTTTCGGGAATAAAATATATTTTTTCTCCTCTCTTAAAACGAGCAACATATGTATCCAACCCATCCTTAATTGCCTGATATGGCATAAAAAGATCAAGAATAAACTTAGCTGGTCCAAAGTCCATTACCCATGGAATTACTGTAGCAATACTACATTCAATGGTACATCTTCTATCTTGTTTAGCACTTATTATCGTATCTCGATATTCACTCGTACTACCCTCAGCATCTTTGTTTTTCCTGTTATTGCAAACCATGGACAGAAGACTTTTTTCTATTGCCCCTGTTACCATAAAGAAAGTATTTAAAAGATATGAGGAAGATAATCCTATTTTTTCAATTAAAGATATATCACTATAATCATTTTCTTTATGAGTAAAAAGCCTTTCCTTTAAAAAACCACCTAATCCTAAAAGACCTGCTACAACTTGAATAGATGCCAAAAGCTCCTCTTTAATAGGTTTATCAATTTTCTTTGATTCTGATATTGCTACATTTACAAATTCGCCTATACTTGTCCCCCAGTTTACAAGCGTAGCTGGTCCTTTAAAACACCACCATAAAAGTCCACCTGCTACAACTTCACAAGTCGCCCCTGCAGTACCTGGACTCCTCAGCAAATTAGGAACAACTCCCTTTATTTGAGGCTTACTAAAAAATGCATTCATCCCTCTAAAATAATCATCACCAATCAATGCAGATTTTTCATGTGGATTATTTAGATCCTTTGAAAAATTTAATTTTGAATCTTCAACGGCCAAACCAGCGGTTGAATAAACAGATCTAGAAATTACTAAAAATTGAAACATTTTTTGTGAGAATAATTATCAACTAACCATTATTAATGATAAAGATTCTCACAAGAGCGCTCTATTGCAAAAACTTCTCAAAAAGTTACATTTAGAGGTTCTCGTCATAACACTATTGTTTTGAAGTGGAGAGGTCTAGTCTTTTTGATAAAAGTAAATCGTAATTTATCTCATGAATACATTGCTAAAATAGGCACCTAACCTATTTAAGAAATATGACTAAATTATTATTAGAAAAATCAAAGCCTGGCAGAGTTTGTTCAAACTTACCTGTTGAAGAAACTCAAGATTCATCCAGTTTTATCCCGAAAGATTTTTTAAGAACAGACTCTTTAGAATTACCAGAAATATCAGAAGTAGAATTAATCAGACATTTTTCAGAACTAGCAAAAAAGAACTTTTCAATTGATTCTGGATTTTATCCCCTTGGTTCTTGCACCATGAAATATAATCCAAAGATTAACGAACAAGTCGCTAGAATTGAAAGATTAAATACAATTCACCCCAAACAACCAGAAGAGCAAGTTCAAGGAGCCTTAGAGGTTATGCATGTTTTGGGTGAATATTTAAAAGAAATTACTGGTTTTAAAGCTATCACTCTCCAACCAGCTGCCGGAGCTCATGGTGAACTTACAGGGCTTTTAATGATTAAAAAATATTTTGAAAACATTGGAGACAAAAAAAGAAATAAAGTCTTAGTTCCTGACACTGCACATGGTACAAATCCAGCTACAGCAGGTATGTGTGGCTATAAAGTAGTGGAATTAAAATCAAACAGCAGAGGACAAGTAGAGGTAGAGTCACTAAAAAATAACCTTGACGATTCTGTAGCAGCAATAATGATGACAAATCCAAACACACTTGGGATTTTTGAAGAAAATATCTTAGAAATCAGCAAGCTAGCACACAGTACTGGTGCACTTCTTTATTATGATGGTGCAAATTTAAATGCAATTATGGGAATAGTCAAACCTGGAGATATGGGTTTTGATGTTTGCCACTTAAACTTACATAAGACATTCTCAACACCACATGGAGGTGGAGGTCCAGGAGCAGGAGTTGTTTGCTGTAATGAAAAGCTTGAGCCATATCTCCCAACACCCATCTTAAGCAAAGATTCCAATGGGAAATACTTCTGGGACTACAATAAAAAAGATTCAATTGGAAAGATTAAAGGTTATTATGGAAATTTTGGCATGTTTGTAAGAGCCCTAGCTTACATCTGGGCAAATGGAAAAGAAGGATTAACTCAGGTAAGTCAGGATGCAGTATTAAATGCAAATTACTTAAAAGAAAAACTTAAACAATTTTATGATCTTCCTTATGACTTAGAATGCATGCATGAATTTGTTTTGTCAGGAAAAAGACAAAAAAAGAATGGTGTTAGCACTTTAAACATTGCAAAAAGACTTTTGGATTATGGAGTACACGCACCAACTATTTATTTCCCACTTGTTGTACCAGAAGCAATCATGATAGAGCCCACTGAAACAGAAACAAAGGAAATACTTGATGAATTTGTTGAAATTATGAAAAAAGTTGCAGAAGAAGCAAGCTCTAATCCAGAACTAGTAATCGGAGCACCTTATAATACCCCCGTGAGAAGAGTTGACGAAGCTACAGCAGCCAGAAACTTAAATCTTTGCTGGAATTCAGGCTGTAAATAATTTTCATTTATGGATCTTACATCAATTGCAAAATATTTAATTTTCTTTGGTGTTGTATTAGTACTGCTTGGTACCATTTTTTACTTTTTTGGCAAACTTGGTATTGGACTAGGAAAATTACCAGGAGACATAATTATTCAAAAAGAGAATTTTGCTTTTTATTTCCCAATTGCCACTTCAATAATTGTAAGCATTGCTTTAACAATAATAATAAGTTTAATTTCAAAAAGATGAAATCATTTAATTCACATCACTTGCTCTTTTTAATAGCTTTTAGCAGCCTGATGTTAATGTTTCCAACTCAAGGATACTGCAAAGACATAAAGATTGGTCTAGTAACTACTACTGGCTCAGTTTTTATAGGTTCAAATCAAGATGGCATATTAATAAATTCATTTACCAATAATGTAATTAGCAAAATTAAGAAACAAGATCCTTATAAAATTGAAAATGTTAATGGTCTCATAAAAATTATAGACAAATCAAAAACTCCAATTGGAGTCTATAGAGGTCCAATAAAACTCATACCTGAAAAGAATGGATTTGTATGTTGCAATAATCACTGGTATAGAGGAGAGTTATTACTTTTAACTAATGGCAGTAAAAACAATCTCACTATCGTGAATAATGTAGATCTTGAAGATTATTTACTCAGCGTAGTACCATCAGAGATTCCAAGCAGCTGGAATAAAGAAGCTCTTAAAGCTCAGGCTATTGCAGCAAGATCTTACTCTCTGGGATATCTTGGGAGAAGAATGGAAAAAGGATACGATCTTGAATGCACTGTTGAAGATCAAGTATATCTTGGAATAACTTCTGAAAAAAGCTCAACAACAGAGGCAGTACAAACTACAAAAGGAATAATATTACTTGATAATAACAACAAGCCACTAATAGCCCTATATCATTCCAGTGGAGGTGGATACACCGATGGAATAGAAAGTCTTTGGGATAAAAAGCCATCAAATCATATTGAAAAGCATATTAAACCAAAACCTGATTATGATGACGGCTCTCCGCATTTTAAATGGTTTAGAGATTACAATATTTCAGATTTAAATAGTTCGCTTATGAGTCTCAACATTGGAGACATTGCAAAAATACAACCAATGTCACGAAGCCCTGGGAACCGCATCATGTGGATAAAAATCATAGGAACCAAAGGAGAATCTCTTATAAGGGGAGAAGAATTTAGAAGAATACTAAAACTTCCAAGCTCAAAATTTAATATTACGGTGGATAAAAAAACAGTGAAATTTGCTGGAAGGGGTTACGGTCATGGACTAGGAATGTCACAATGGGGAGCAAAAGCTTTAGCAGAACACGGATTTAATTATGAGCAAATCCTTGCACATTATTACACCGAAATAAAACTGACAAAAATAGAAGATTGAGGATTTATAATGATTGATATGACTAAAACAAAAAATAATAATTTAATTAGCCTTGCAGATATTTCAAGCAACACATTAAAGCAAATACTGGATTTAACTGAAAAGTTAAAAGCTAAGCCTTTTGCAAAATCATCTTTTTTAAAAAACAAAAGTATCGCATTAATCTTTGCTAAACCCAGTCTCAGAACAAGAGTAAGTTTTGAAGTTGGGATAAATCAATTTGGTGGTAAGCCAATTACTATTAAAATGGATGAAATAAGTGTTGGAATTAGAGAAAATGTTGAAGATATCGGCAATGTTTTAAGTAAATACGTTAGTGCAATAGTAATTAGAACATTTGAGCAAAAACAAATTGAAGAACTTAGTAAGTTTTCCAGCGTTCCAGTAGTAAATGCTCTAAGCAATGATGAACATCCGTGTCAAATAATCTCAGATCTTTTTACGATAAAAGAGTTTTTTAAAACCTTACCTGGATTAAAGCTTGCCTATATTGGAGATGGAAATAATGTAGCTAACAGTCTTATTTTAGGATGCGCTCTTGCAAATATGGATATATCAATTGCTTCTCCCAAGAATTATTTACCAAGCAAACATTACGTAGAAATTGCAAAAAAAATAAACCCAAAAGTCAAAGTAGAGTTTACTTCAAACCCAAAACTTGCAGCTAAAAATGCCAGTGTACTGTACACAGATGTCTGGACTAGCATGGGACAGGAAAAGGAATTCAAGAAAAGAATTAAAATTTTTAAACCTTATCAAATAAATGATGAGCTTTTATCTTATGCAAACAAAAAAGCAATAGTCTTGCACTGTTTACCAGCTCACAAGGGACAAGAAATTTCAGCTAAAGTCTTTGATAGGTTTTCAGAGGCAATCTACCAACAAGCTGAAAATCGCCTGCATGCACAAAAGGCAATACTAATGAAACTTATTGGTACCCATGCATAAACCAGTTCTATTAAATGAAACCCTTGATTTACTAAATGTAACTCCTGGAAAAGTCTATGTTGACTGTACCTTAGGATTAGGTGGACATAGTCTTGAAATATTAAAAAGGCTAGATGGTAATGGTAAATTAATTGGAATTGAACAAGATGAAACTATTTTAGAACAAGCAAGAAACAAGCTAAGTAAATATGAGAATTGTTATCTTTTTCGAGCTAACTTCTTAGAGCTTCCAGAAATTTTAAAAAGCTTAAAAATAGAAAAAATTACTGGTGGTGTGCTTCTTGATTTAGGTGTCAACTCTCTTCATTTTGATACTGCTGAAAGAGGATTTAGCTTTAAAGCTAAAGGGCCACTGGACATGAGAATGGACAATCGACAGGAATTAACCGCCTATAAAATAATAAACAATTATAAAGAACACGAATTAGCTGACATTATATACAAATTTGGAGAAGATAGGAATTCAAGAAAGATTGCAAAATCTATTATCCATAACAGGGCAAAAGGTCCTATTGAAACGACAGAAGAGCTAGCCAATATTATATTTAGTTGCTATCATCACATTACAAACAGAAGCCATTTTAAGATCCACCCAGCGACTAAAACCTTTCAGGCTTTAAGGATTGAGGTTAACAAAGAGTTAGAAAATATTGAGGAATTTTTTTGTTTTATTCCGGAACTACTTTTACCCCCCAGCCGACTAACTGTTATATCTTTTCATTCCTTAGAGGATAGAATTGCAAAAAACTTTCTAAAAAATAATAGAGAGTTTAGGCCAATAACAAAAAAACCTGTAATCCCCTCTTCTGAAGAAATAAAAAGCAATCCAAGAGCAAGAAGTGCAAAGTTAAGAGCTGCAGAAAAAATAAAAAATGAATCCCTATTCAAGAACAATTAACAACAAATTTGTTACAAGGAACCAGGCGCTAAGTTCTCTTGTAATTAATACTCCATATAAAGTTGACTCTTACACAACATCTCCAAGAATTGCAAAGCTTCTCACCTTCCCATTTGGACTAAGAATTGACTCATATTCACTAATGAAGTTAGTTTTCAAAGGGATGCTCTCTTCATCAGTAGTAATGCTCATATCCAGTTTATGTTTAATTAGTGTTTATTTACCTATTCAAAATCAAAACAATCAACTCTATAGTGCAACAAAATCACTAACCAATCAAAATTTAGGACTTTTGTCAGACCTTAATGAAACAACTACTTATAACAAACTGTTTTCCGGTGCTCATTCATTAGCTCTTAAAGATACTGAAGAAGTAATTCATATAAGAAAAAAACAGACGGAATACAAGACAAATAAATCATTTACATTCAAGAAATATCCAACAATTGAAGTTTCCGGGTTTTAAAAAGTACAGAACTTCCATTGCTTCCCTATTTATTAACTTCCTGTCTTATAATCATGTTTTATAAATGAAGCTAACTCATAAACAAAGATTATTTATTCTGCAGTCCGTTTTAATTCTTATATTTATTCTAATCTGGATACAACTATTTAATTTACAGATCCTGAAATCACAAGGATTAATTACAGAAGCAAGAAAACAATTTTATCAACGACAAATAAGTTTAAGAGGAGACATAAGAGACAGAAATGGGGAATTGCTTGCCTTAGATATTATTACCTATGATTTATATAACAATGTAAAAGATTTAGAAAAGATTCCACAAGATAAAATCACTAGCCTTGCAAATATTGTAAGAGTTACCCCGGAAGAACTAATAAAAAAACTAAGTCAAAGGAGAAACACTAAGATATTTTCAGGCATCGCAGAAACTCAAATACGAGATATTAAGAAAAATTATTTAAGTATTGTTTATCCTGTAACACAGCCTATTAGAACTTATCCTCATAAAAGAATGGCTGCACATCTTATTGGATATGTAAACCAGGACAGAAAAGGACAATATGGAGTTGAATCTTCCCACAATGATTTAATAACAAAAATAACTGAATACACTAACATGGCTCAGCTTTACCCAAAAGGTACTGATATTGCTTTGACAATAGATTCATTTTTACAGGAGTATGCAGAAGAGGAGCTTACAAAAGCAGCAGTACAAGCAATGGCTTCAAGAGGCGCAATTATTGCTCTGTCACCAAAGACTGGAGAAGTTTACGCCTGGTCAGTATATCCTGGGTTTGACCCAAATCTTTTTTACAAAGAAAAGTCAATTAAAAACTGGTCAATAACTGACATTTATGAAGCTGGTTCAACATTTAAAGTTATAACTGTATCAAGTGCTCTTGAAAATATGACAATTGAAAGTACCTCTACATTTTTTGACCCCGGATTTTATAAAGTGGGCAAGCGTACAATTAAAAACCATAATAAAACAAAGCCTCAGAATATAACATTACTCGAACTATTCAAACAATCCAGCAACGTTGCAAGTGCTCAAGTTGGCTTAACAATGAAACCTGAACAATTTTATAATTCAATAAAAAAATTCATGATCGGAAGGAAAACAAATATTGATTTACCAGGAGAATCCTATGGACTTTTATTAGATTATAAGAAATGGAGATCCATTGACTCTGCCACTACAGCCTTTGGTCAAGGAGCAGTATCAGTAACTCCAATACAACTTGCCTGTGCAATAGGTTCTGTTGCAAATCATGGAATTTGGCTACAACCACATGTTTTAAAAGGAATTTGGGATCCGACTTATATGTTGATAGGCGAAACACCAAGGAATATAATTAGCGAGCAAGTAATCTCCCCAGAAACAGCAGACTTAGTTTCCGGACTACTTAGACAAAGTGTAAAAGAGAACGTAGAAGCCATGTCATATATTGCAGGTAATGTCCCAGGATATGAGGTAGCAGGTAAAACCGGTACTGCACAAAAAATAAGACCCGATGGAAAAGGATATTGGGGAGGACATACTGTAGCTTCGTTTATCGGATATTTACCAGCTAAAGATCCTAAGGTTCTTATACTTGTTGTTATCGATGATCCAAAAACCGGAGGTGGCTGGGGAAATACAGTCTGTGGTCCAGTATTTAACAATGTTGCAAAAGTTGCTGCCAAAAGACTCTTAAAAACGCATAATAATAAAGAGGAGCTAGTTAAAGAAAACAATGAGTAGAACTAATAGAAATCTCGACTTAATGAAAACAGAAGATCTTGTTGAATTGTTTATAACTGAAGAACAAAACACTATTACTGCAATAAAAAAACAAAAGTCAAACATAACAAAAGCCATCAATAAAATTTCACAAAAAATAAAAGCCGGTGGAAGGGTAATTTACATAGGAGCCGGGACAAGCGGAAGGCTTGGAATATTAGATGCTTCAGAATGCAAGCCCACTTTTAGCACAGATCTATTTAAAGCAATAATTGCAGGCGGAAATAATTCAATGTTTCAAGCTAAAGAAGACTCGGAAGATAATATAAAAAATGCAATTAACGATTTAAATAAAATAAAACTTTCTAGGAATGATGTAGTTGTTGGTATAGCAGCAAGTGGTGAAACTCCTTATACACTTTCAGCCATTCAATATGCAAAGAAAAAGAACATTGTAACTGTAGGAATTACTTCAAATCCAAATTCAACACTCGCTAAAATTGCAAATCACAAAATCACTCCAGAGATTAAATCTGAAATTATTGCGGGTTCAAGCAGGTTAAAGTCCGGAACATCACAAAAAATTATTCTAAACATGATCAGTTCAATAAGCATGATTCACAATAGTAAGGTATATAAAGATTTAATGATAGATGTTCAGCCAAAAAACAAAAAGTTGATTAAACGGGCAATAGGGATTATCTCTCATATTTGTAAACTACCACTTAACAAAGCCAATAGCTTATTTTATAAAGCAAATAAAGATACAAAAGCAGCAATAGTAATGCATCACAAAGATTGTGACTTTAGTAAAGCAAAAGCTTTGTTAAAAAAATCAAACTATAATTTAAGAAAAATTATTGGATAACCCTTAGAGCTTTCTATACACCAGCAAAGCCTTAATTGTTATTGGGAATGGTACAAAGTAACTACTCTAAAAAAGATGACTTTAACAAATCAATTAATTTTTATATTATCAACACTAATTCTAGTAATTATTTATATTTTATTTTTTGAATCCGAATTTGAAGAAGCTGAAAGTTAAATATAATTTCTTTTCCTCAAATTGGGCGATGAGGGACTTGAACCCACACGGTTGCCCACATGATCCTAAGTCATGCGCGTCTGCCATTCCGCCAATCGCCCATACAAGGGATGCAAAGCTAGAACGCTTTACAACTGAACATGGGCCACATGGGATTCGAACCTATAACCTAACGCTTAAGAGGCGTGTGCTCCACCATTGAGCTAGTGGCCCATAAACTAAAGACTAGTAGCTAGAATATTAAACTTAATTAGTAATGAAGATTCTGGTTACTATTCTTTAGTATGCGCGCCCGAGACGATTCGAACGTCCGACCGACCGCTTAGAAGGCGGTTGCTCTATCCACTGAGCTACGGGCGCATTTTTCATTAACCTTT
>JAHFBE010000024.1 GCA_023250205.1 Candidatus Melainabacteria bacterium
ACGCGGCAATCTCATTTTGCAATACTGTTTATGAAGCAGCCTTACAAGCGGTATCTTAGTGTGAGATTGCTTCGTCAGGACTTTGTCCTTCCTCGCAATGACGCATATAGAAAGCATTTAAAGTACTTTTTTGTGTTCCTAAACCTGACAGCTATGGCGGTAAGACCGAAGGGTATCAAAAACAAAGCTTTCATACTAGTTAATTTTTACTTGGAACTATTGTTAGCATGTATTCAGGGACTTCAAGCCATTCCATTAAATATGGAATTTTAGTTCTTAAGTTTTCAGCATATTTAAGTGCTTCTACTTGTAAAGGTGTTTTTTTAGAAACTGATGAATCAAAACCAATTCGATCTCCTTTATTAGCATTTGCCATATTTTCCAATTCATCAATAAGATCCACCATCTCAATGAAACCCACAGCAACTTGAATATTTGATGAGCTAGGATAGATTTTTAATATTTCACTGATAGTTGATGCGATTTGCCCTAATAACATATCATCAGGTTTAATTTCTTTAGTACATCTAAATCCCAGAGAACCTTCATTGTTTCTTCCTTTTGCAATTCCTTCTAAATTATTGATGATATCGCTTACTTGAAGCAATCCAACAGCAATTTTTACACTTTTTCTTCTTGATAATTCATGACTCTTTCTAAGGGTTTCAATTTCTGTTAACCCATCCTTAGGCTCTTCTTTTTCCTTGGTGACTTTTGCAATAGCATTTTGATTTTTTATACTACTTGGTAATTCAACCACATCTTTAGAAAGGTTATCAAAGGGATGCTTCTCTATCATTAATGACATAATGCCTCCTCGATCTATTAAGTTATTATTGCTTATCAAATAAGACGAGTGCTAACTTTTATATGTTCAGTTAATCTTTAATGGTAATGTAAAATTATGGATAGATTTTTCTTAAATTGTAATTGATTTGTAAAACACAGTACTCATAAAGCTTTCAAAAGCCTTGACTTAACCAATCTTTCAAATCATTAACAAAATTTATTATTTTTTCCCACAAATTCCCATCATCGTTTTGATTTGGATCTATTCCATGTTTTTCTAATTCTGACTTAGGAATCTCAACTACTCTTCCATCTTTTCTTTGCACTACTACAACAGGCTCTTTAAAGATTTTTCCAAACATAGAGGATATATTCCCTCTATTTATTGGTGGTAATGAATCCATATATTTCCTTTTCTTTTTTTAAATCATCCCCGAAAACAATGGAACTATTTCTTCTGCCTTTACAATCGGCTTATCAACATACTTAGATGGTGTTGCTGATTCATCTTCCTGAGCAAATTCAAGCAATATGATTGCATTATTAATTGCTGATCTATCATCATTTATTTTAATTGCTTTAGCATATTCAAGAGCCTTATGTGCAATTTCAAGATCACTTTCTTGGTTAAGCTCTGTTTCTACAAAACCAAAAGGGGAATTATTTAATCTTTTTTCTGCAACCCCTTCAAGATCACAAATAAGCTGATAGTTTTCAAGAAATTGTTTAGCTCTATCAAGTGAGACTTTACCTGGAGTTTTAATTAAAAGTTCAATTTGTTTATCTGCTCTTTTAGAAAGCAACAAATCTTCCTTAGAAATTGAAGATTTAAATCCAAAATTTGATCCCCGTCTTTTAGTAACTTCTTCAAGTACTGTTATTAGGTTACAAACTTTTACAAAATTATATGCTTTAATTGCTGTTCTTTCATCAGGATTTTCATATTGCTCAATCAATAATTCACTTAACCCTTGAGCTGTATTAGATAGAATTCTATCTCTCTCAGACTGTTCAATCTCATGAAATCCAATTGTATTTTTCCCTCTGCTTTTTGCTATATCTTTTAAATCATCAATAAGATCATCCAAATCAATTACCGTTGGTGAGTTTAAAAGTAAACTTAAAGGAATACCTAAATCATTTGAGATTTGCTCAGGAGCAATAGCTGGCATAAGCTCAGTAGTTAAACCACTCTTTTCACTAACAGGAACTCCCTTTCTAGTGATATTATGTAATACCGCTAGAGAAGGTGACAAAACTCTATCAGCCCTCAAAGCCATTGTTGTTAACCTCTTAACTATAGTATGTACTTATTATATCAGATAAATTTTTTCTGTAAATAGTTCCTCAAAGCAAGTTAAACTTATTTTACCAACCGCCCTTCTTGCTCCTTCGTCGCTCGTCGGGCTTTGCAATGTACTCACAATCTGCTTTCTATCACATTATTCAGATTTTACCGAATAAATCGGATAAAATCTTTCCTTGTAGGTGATTTTCTTTAGGCATCACATAAGCCAAATAAAATTATGTTTCATGAAAGGTTAAGGATACAATGCAAACATTAACAGAAAAAAAATTAAAAGTTCAATTCGTTAAAGTTCATGAAAAAGCACAGCTTCCTTTTTATGCTACCGATGGTGCAGCAGGAATGGATTTAACAAATGTATTAGATGAACCTCTTACATTAAAACCAGGAGAAAGAGCAAAAGTTCCAACTGGATTAATAATGATTCTTCCTGAAGGATACGAAGGTCAGGTAAGACCAAGATCTGGTTTAGCAGCAAAGTACGGGATTACACTTACAAACTGCGTAGGAACCGTTGATAGTGACTATCGTGGAGAAATGTGTTGTTTAATGATTAATCTAGGTAATGAATCTTATACAATCCAACCTGGAGAAAGAATTGCACAATTAGTTATCGCCCCTATTGTTCAAGTACAAACAGAAATAATTTCTGAAATCCCAGAAACAAAAAGAGGTTCTGGCGGATTTGGTAGTACCGGGAAATAATTTTTCAGTAAATCTTAGAAAAATTTAATCTTATTATGTAACCAAGGGTTACAGGGTTTTTAAGCTCCTTATTATAAGATCAAATAACTCTTCACGTCATTGCGAGGAGCATAAGCGACGAAGCAATCTCTAAAATGTTAAGAGCAAAACTTCTATATGAATAATAAATTCTATGTTTATATACTCACAAACAGGGCTAAAACTGTTTTATACACTGGTGTTACAAATGACTTAATAAGAAGAAGTATGAACACAAAGAAAAGTTACAAAAAGGGTTCACGAGTAAATATAACGTAAATCGACTAGTTTACTACGAAGAATTTGAGAGTATAAGTTCTGCTATTGCAAGAGAAAAACAGATTAAATCAGGATCAAGAGATGATAAGATTAAATTAATTCATAAAATAAATGAAAAGTTTAATGATTTATATGAACAGTTATAGTTACTTATATTACATATAGGAGATTGCCACGCCTCATTTCATTCGGCTCGCAATGACGTGTGGAAAGGTAGACGACAATGAGTTCGAATATTGACTACAAAAAATTAACAAAGAGAGAATTGGAATTATTAATTATAAGCGGTGATGATAAGGCTGTCGATGAACATGCAATAAGAGTACAATCAGGCGAAATAAAACCAACAAGAAGGTACACTATCGAAGATCTTGAAAGAATGACTGAAGAAATTAAAAAGAAAGCTTCATGACATCAGATCATAAACTTGGGAGAGAAGGAGAAAGATTAGCTTCCCACTACCTTACAAAAAATAATTTTTCAATATTAAACAAAAATTGGCGCTCTGGCAGATATGGGGAAATTGATATTGTAGCTAATGACCTAAAAACTAAAGAACTTGTTTTCATAGAAGTAAAGTCACGGTCAACAAGTACAGACGATGCAAAAGAATTAGTTACAAAAAACAAGCAAAAACAACTATATAAACTAGCAAAAAGCTATCTTTATACAGAAAATAAGGGGAAACATGCTTGCAGATTTGATGTAATTGCCATTAGAATTAGCAAGGAAGGAAACAAGCTCGAACATATAAAGAACGCATTTTATAATGAAGGAAATTATTGAACAGTTTATATCCCAGATAAAAGAAGATCAAAAGCTCTCTTCAAATACAAAAGCTGCTTATAAAAGTGATTTAAATGAACTGGCAGAATATGCGGTTTCAAAAAACACGCAGATATCTGATCTAAATCAAACCTGGATAAGGGATTATTTAAAATCTTTAGAAGAAACGAATAAAGAAAGAAACTCTTATAATAGACGGGCTTCAACATTTAGAATATTTTTAAGGTTTTTATATAAGAACAAACTGGCACCAACAAACTATTCACTAATAGTAACCAACCAAATAACATTCTTTAAGACTGAAGTAGATTCTGAGCTTTCTGAAATAAAGAAGGTAATTGAAGACACAAAACTAACTCCTCTCCAAAGGCTTATTCTGCTTATGCTTGGCAGATTAGGGTTAAATGGTACTCAAATTGCATCTTTAAAAACATTTCAGTTAGATTTTGAAAATAAACAAATTACACTCTCAGACACAGAAAAAATTGAATTACCCTTTGATGTGTTTTCACTTCTAAGAGAATATCTTATTGATATAAGGAACAACATCCCAGGAGCGAATAATCATTTAAATCTTTTCTTGAATGAAAAAGGGAAACCATTATCTGAATCTAATATTTATAAGCTTGTTAAAAATTTAAAAGAAAGCCTTGGGTTAGAAGTTAAGCTAACAACAAGAAATTTAAAAAAGTTATCTGAAAATAAAGTTGATGTATTGTCTATGCAAAGAGAGATTTTAAATGTAACATCACTACAACATGAAATGTTATAATCATTCTCATGCCAAAAGATATTAAAGTATTAGTTTGTGGTGCAGCAGGAAAAATGGGTCAGTCTGTTGTCAGAGCAGTTGATGCTGAAGTTGGATTTAAACTTGTTGGAGCCGTAGACAGAACAGATAATCCAAGCCTTGGAAAAGATATAGGTTTAATTTGTGGTATTAGTGAAACTGGTGTTAAGTTAACCAGTAATTTAAAAGAAATTATTACAAAAACAAATCCAGATGTAATGGTAGATTTTACAATGCCTGAAATTGTAATTGTAAACGCACAAATAGCTTTAAAAGCAGGTGTTAGAGCAGTAATAGGAACAACAGGGATGACAAAAGATGATATTAGTGAATTGTCAAAACTATCCAAGCAAAATCAAACAGGTGCAATTGTTGCTCCAAATTTTGCATTAGGTGCAATCCTAATGATGAAGTTTGCAAAAGAAGCTTCAAAATATTTTTCACACGCAGAAATAATTGAATATCATCATGATAAAAAACTAGATGCTCCAAGCGGTACTTCTATAAAATCAGCAGAGCTTATGGCAGAAAGCAGAAAAGAATTTGGGAGAGATAGTGTAAAAGGGAAAGAAACCATAAAAGGCGCTCGTGGTGCAGTAGCAGAAGGAAATATTCATATCCACAGTGTAAGACTTCCTGGCATTATTGCAAATCAGGAAATAATTATGGGAATGCTAGGACAAACCCTAACTATCAGACACGACACATATGATCGAACCGCATTTATGCCAGGAGTTTTAATGGCAACAAAAAAAGTAATGGAATTAGATTATCTAATTTATGGATTAGAAAATATTATTTAAGGGATCATTGTGCAGTAATAAACATTCCATTTTTTACTACATAAATAGAAAACTTAGGGTCAACAAGATCCCCCTTTTCATCAAATGAAATACTTCCAGTCAATCCGGGGAAATTCTTAGTCTCTCTAACAGCTTTAGCAATTTTTTCTGGGTTTTTCTCTTTCACTTTTTCAATTGCAGAAATTAAAATGTTTGTAGCATCAAATGAGTTTGCTGAATATGACCCTGTTTCCTTTCCAAATTTTGACTTATAATCCTCTAGAAATTTCTTATCTTTTACTTCTGGCAAAGAAATGACTAAAGCTCTTTCACTATGATCTTTTGCAGAGCTAATGAACTCCTGATCAAAGACACCTTCACTCCCAAGAAATGCTGTTTTAAGCCCTGCATTTCTTAGTTGGCTCAGGAATTTAGCAGCATCACCATACTCACCAATAAAAAATATAAGCTCCGGAGATTTTTGTTTTAGAGAACTTATTTGTTTTGAGAATTCATTAACTCCTACTTCATACATCTCATAAAAAACAATATCAATACCATTCACTTTATTAACATAATTTAAAAATTCAGAGGCTAAACTTGCTCCATAACCTCTATTGTTATAAAGAACTGCCAGTTTTTTAAAATTTTGATTTACTGCAAAACTAGCTGAAAGCTCCCCTTGTTGGTCATCTCGTCCAATTGTTCTAAACACATAACCATTGACTGGTTTTCGCTCTGTAAAAAATGGATTTGTTGAACCTGGAGTAATTTCTGGAATCATTGCTCTTGAATAAATTTCTGAAGCAGGAATTGAAATATCTGAATTTAAATGTCCTACAACTCCAAGAACCATTTCATCAACAAGATTTCTTGCCTGCCAAGTTCCTTCTCCCGCAAGACCACCATCATCAACTGTTATTAATTCAATCTTTTTTCCATTAATTCCACCAGATTGATTTTTTAAATCAACTGCTAATTGTGCTCCATTTATTATTGAAGAACCAAGTTCTTTATATGGTCCAAACTGTGGTGCAGCCACAGCTATTTTGTAGACATCTTTTTCTTTATTTAATGATGTTTGCTTGGAACAACCCGTAAAAAAAAGAAGCATGAAGCATGAGATAAGAAGCAAGAAGAAATTTATTTTCTTCAAATCCTGATTCATATTTCTTGCTTCTTGTTTCATGTACTTATTTTTCATTCGCCACCACCACAAATTTCCCGTTTACAACCTTACTTAATACAAAACCTGGTGAAATTAAGTCTCCATTTTTATCAAAGGAAATTGAACCACTGACTCCTTGAAAATCTTTTGTAGAGGAGACTTCTTTTGCGATTTTTTCAGAGTCCTTTGTTTTTATCTTTCTAATTGCCTCAATCAAGATATTTGTAGCATCATAAGAGTTTGCAGCATAACCAATTGGATCTTTTTGAAAATGCGTTTTATAAGCAAGGATAAAGTCTTTATCAACAATTGGAGCAGGGGAAATAACTACAGAACCTTCTGTGTTTTTTCCTCCAATTTTTATAAACTCTTCATTATCTATTCCATCTCCGCCAATAAACTGCGTCATCCCTAATCCATATTTAGAAAAATCTTTTACTAAATTCCCGGCATCATCATGTTCTCCTGCAAGAAATACAACATCTGGTTTATAGGAAGATAACTGAGTAACAAAAGAACCAAAATCTTTTCTGCCGACTTCTATCATGCTATAAAAAACTATCTGGGGTTTTATTCCAGGACTATTTTTCAAAGATTTCACAAACTCTCCTGCTAAGATCTTCCCATAAGCACGATCATTATATAAAACAGCCACTCTTTGAAACCGTTTCTTTATGGCATAATCAGCAAGCATCTTTCCCTGAGTATCATCACGACCTATTGTTCTGAATACATAACCTCTTGTACCTTCTCTTTCAGTAAAATATGGGCTTGTACTCCCGGGGCTAATTTCAGGAACCATTGCACGAGTATAAAATTCTGAAGCTGGAATAGAAATATCTGAGTTCAGATGTCCTACAACACCTAGTACCATTTCTGTTCTGGTAAGTCTATATGCAAAAAATGCTCCTTCCCCAACAAGCCCACCATCGTCTTCTTTAATCAGAAGAAGTTTTTTACCACCGATTCCGCCATTCTTATTTGCTTTTTCTACAGCAAGCTCAGCACCATTAATAATAGATTCTCCAAGTAAAGCATAGGGACCACTTTGCGGAGCAACAACTGCAATTTTATAAGCATCTTCAGATTGTGGCGGAGTAAAGCAACCACTTAAAAATAAACTAATTATTAAAACTAAGAGATTGATATATGTTTTATTCACTTGCATTTTTCCTTTTTAATCAACTACCTTACTTGTTTTTAGTTTTTCACTTGATTTAATTCTATCTAATTCTTCAACTGAAGTAATAAGACTTACAGGCAAAAAACCTTCCTGAACTACTATATCCTGCCCCTCAGGACTAAGAACATAATAAATGTATGCTAGCTCAAGTTCAGAAGAACCTTTTTTTATCGCATAGTACAAATCCCTAAATAAAGAATAATCTCCTTTATAAGCAGCTGCATATGTCGGAGGAACTCCATTTACTGAAATAGCTCTTACTGTATTATCTAAGTAACTAAATGGAAGGTATCCTATTGCATACTTAAAGTTTGCTACATTAGCTTTCATTTCTGAACTAGAGTTAGTAACCACAGACTTAAGTGTAATTAAAGTACCTTGTGCTTTCTTTTCCTTTGACTTTCCCATTACTAATTCTTCTATAGCTGATCTTGTCCCGTTTCCAGACGAATCATTAATTATCTGAATTGGTTTATCAAACGGTGCCCCCAGTTCTTTCCAGCTTGTAATCTTTCCTGCTAAAACATCCTTTAGCTGTTCAAGGGTAATATTTTTTATTGGATTTGAAGGATGGACCACTATTGAAAGGACATCATGAGCTATTACAAAGACATCCAGGGTTTCACTTTCTTGGACTGTAAATTTTCTTGAACTTGCTGCAATTTGTGCAATTTTGTTTAATACTGCAATAGGACCTGCACTGGAACCCCCACCTTGAACTAAGATATCAACCCCTGTTTTTTTTCTAAAGTTAGTAGCTAGATGTTCAGATAAAGGAAGTATTGTGGTAGAACCTACAATTACAAGACGCGGATCTTTTGCTGAAGCTCTGGGAATGAATACTGAGAACTGAGTCAAGAAACAAAGAAAAATTATAAGAATAAAGCGGTTACATGTCATTGCGAGGGCTTTAGCCCGAAGCAATCTCCCTAACTTTCTTATGTTCTGAGATTGCTTCGTCAGGACTATGCCCTTCCTCGCAATGACATGATTTGTTTGACTGTTTTCACTTAACATTCTAAAGCCTCAGTCCTATTATAATAGATACTAATGTTAACCCAACTCACCATAACCAACTTTGCGATAATAGATCAAATTGAATTAAGTTTTAAAGATAATTTTATTGTACTTACAGGAGAGACGGGAGCAGGTAAATCAATAATTGCTGATGCTATTGACTTTTTATTTGGTTCAAGAACAAGCTCAGATCAAATTAAGACAGGAACGACCAAAACTCAAGTTGAAGGAAGTTTTTTAATTTCAAATGATTTAAGCTCCTGGCTTGAAAAAAATGGATTTGAAAATCCTGAGAATAAAAATATTCTAACCGTATCTCGTGAGCTTACTACACAAGGATCAAAAGCAAGAATCAATGGTTCACTGACAAACGTAGCTCACCTTTTGTATTTAAGGAAACACCTGATTGATATTCATGAGCAGAGCGAGCATGTTGAACTTTTAAATCTTGAAAAACAATTAGATATTCTTGATAGCTATGGAGACAAACCACACGAAAAACTGCTCAATGATTATAAGAATTGTTTTGAAGAATACCAATTGACTAAGTCCCGGTTGAATAGTGTTCTTCAGGACTCAGAAGCCTTATCAAAAAAACAAAGCCAGCTTGAATTTGAAATTGAAGAGATTAAATCTGCCCAAATAAATATCCTAGATGAAGAAGAGAATCTTTTAGCAAAAAGAGAGATTCTTCTAAATAAGAAAGATTTGGTTGAAAATACAGGAGCAATCTATGAAATTATAAATGGAGAAGAACAACATAATCTTATTTTTAACTTATCTCAAATCAAAAAACTTATTTCTAATTCCAACGAATTTGATAAATCATTTGAGCCATATTTAGAAACCATAGAAACAGTAATCTCAGAAGTAAAAGAACTTTCTTCATTTGTAAACAGCTATGCTGGCAGCATTGACTGCAATGAAGATGAACTGGAAGAGATTGAAAATAGACTGGATCTCTTTTATGACTTAAAGAGAAAATATGGGAAGACCATGATCGATATTCAGGAATACTACAAACAAATTCAACAAGAATACAAGGAATTAAAATCTACAAATGTTTCGCAGGATGAACTTGAAAAAATCTTCAAACAAAAAGAAAAAGAAATAAACTCTTTAGCCGAAAGACTCACCAAATCAAGAGAAAAAATTACAGAGGGCTTTGTAAACAAAGTCAATGAGGAATTACAAACCCTTGGATTCAAGCATGCACTGCTTATTATCGAATTTACAGAATGCCTCATTTCAGAAAACGGAAAAGAACAAATTCAGTTTTTATTTACTGCTAATCCTGATGAGCCACCTAAACCGCTTTTAAAGGTAGCTTCAGGGGGGGAGCTTTCCAGAATAATGCTAGCAATCAAATCAACCACTTGCAGGGATGAAGCAATGTCTCATTCTAAAACAATGATTTTTGATGAAATTGATATGGGGGTTAGCGGTGAAATTGCTTCAAGTGTTGCAAAAAAACTTTATAAAATCTCTAAGAACAATCAGGTGATTTGCATAACCCACCAACCAATACTTGCAGCAATGGCTGATAGTCATTTTGTAATTGAGAAAAATGTAAATGACGGTATGACTTTTGTAAGAATAAAAGAAATTTTACAAAACGAAAAAGCAGAAGCATTAGCTACTCTATTAACTCCTGACAATAAACGAAAAGATGGAATCACTGAAGAAGCTAAAAGATTTGCAAAATCACTTCTAGAAAATGCCGATACTATTAAAGGGAAAAATATAAAATTTGTGAATCGTTGATATTAATTTTATTTCTAAGTTTAAATCCTCTTTAAAATCTCATTATAGACTTCACGATTTGAGGCATTACGATTAATTCCAAGTCCATCTCTAAGTTGCCTTCCCATAAGCTTATTAGAGTCAAGTTTATCTTTATCGGTATCAAAATACCTAGTGTCTGCTGCTAATAAAACTCTTATCCATTGAGGCTTTCCAGATAACTTAGTCTGCCACCAAGTAGGATATGGGATTTTTGCTTTTTCTTCTGATTCTTTATCTTCTTGTGTTCTCATAGCTTTGTAAGCATAAGTAACCACTGCTCGCAATTCATCAGTAAGTGCTTCTTCTTTTAATGATTCATCTTTAAATCCAAACCATTTTGCATAACACAGAACTCCTGCATCAGTTATATATTTATTTTCTAGCTGTACTATAGAAGCCTCAGGGGGATCTAGTTTTGTTACTTGATTTACAGCATCAAATTTAAATTCAATTGTATCTGACAAATTTCTGCCTAACTGAACACCTGTTCGATTTACTTGAATAGTCATTTTTATAATCCTTATTTAATTAATTTACTAAAATTATTCCTAACAATTAAACTAGATCTTATTAAAGTAGTCAAATAAAAAAAACCAAGCTAATACCTTTTACAGTATTTACTTGGATTTGTATTTTATCTATATGCTTAAATAACTTACATAGACCCTATTGATTGAATCCCTGGTACTTTAAATGGATTACCAAGATCTAAACCAATGTTTGACAAAGATCTAGCTGAATTACCAGCTAATGCTGCTGCTTCAGTGGCTACTGAATTCGTTATAGTTCTAGCTATAGGCCCAGTGAATCCAGGAATTAACCCAATTGCTGCTGTTGTCATAAGTCTCCTTTCTCAAAACTAAGTTTGATGTTTATACAAAGCTGAGTTAAGAAATATTTGACCGTAAAGTTAAATTAATTGTTTTTAATCTTAAGGTTAGAATGTATAAGTCATGAAAAAAGAAATAAATATCATTTTTTTTGGTGCTCCAGGAGCTGGAAAAGGAACGCAGGCAAAAAAAATATCTCAAGAATTATCGCTCCCTCATATTGATACCGGCAGCTTAATAAGAGAAGCCATTGGAAATAAGACAGAGCTTGGAGTAAAAACACAACAATTTGTAGAAAGTGGGAAATTAGTCCCAGATGAGCTTGTTATTGATTTAATCAAAGAAAAGCTTAAGGTACTGAAGGACAAAGATTTTAAAGGCTTTATTTTAGATGGTTTTCCCCGAACCATTCCACAGGCAGATGCACTAAAAAATATGCTTAGAGAATTAATGCTTGAGCTAACCTGTGTATTAAATATACAGGCCCCCGAAGATATTCTTGTAAAAAGATTAAGTTCAAGAAAGCTTTGTTCAAATAAAAACTGTGGGGCTATTTTTAATTTGATTACTAAAAAACCAAAAGAAGAAAATAAATGTGATATTTGTAATTCTCCTTTGTATCAAAGAAAAGATGATACAGAAGAAGCTGCAAAAGAAAGATTAAGTGAATATCATCTCAAAACTGCTCCTCTTGAAAAGTATTATAGAGAGCAAAATAAACTAGTTGATATAAACGGCACAAAAGAATCTGAAGACGTCTATAATGAAATAATTAAAACCTTACCTTAAGCCATGTCAGTAACCATTTATGAAGAAAGTCAGTTTGAAGCAATTAAACTTGCCGGAAAGCTTGCCGGTCAGGCTCTTGATCTTGCGTGTAGATCAGTTAAGCCTGGAATCAGCACCTGGGAACTTGATCAAATAGCAGAAGAATGGATTAGATCTCAAGGTGCTATTCCTACTTTTAAAGGATACCTGGGATTTCCTGCTTCATTGTGTACTTCAGTCAACCATGAAGTCGTCCACGGTATTCCAAATAAAAATAAGGTCTTAAAAGAAGGAGATATTGTAAGTCTGGACATTGGGGTAACGGTAAAAGAAAAAGTTAATGGGAAAGAATGGAATTATATTGGTGATACAGCAAGAACAGTTGCTGCTGGTTCTATAAACTCACAAATTCAAAAACTAATGGATGAGACACAAGATTCACTATATAAAGGAATTGAAAAGTGCAAAGCAGGAAAAACAATTAAAGATATTTCAATTGCAGTAAACAATGTTGCACAAAAAGGAAAGTATGGAATTGTCAGAATGTTTGGTGGCCATGGAATTGGACCAAACTATCATAGTGAGCCATTTATTCCAAATTGGCCCGAGTATTTTGAGAACACCCCAGACTCAGAAATAAAACCCGGAATGCTTTTATGTATTGAACCAATGTTTAATCTGGGAACTGATGATGTAAGAAAACTAAAAGATGACTGGACAATTGTAACTGCAGATCACAAGCTGTCTGCACATTTTGAACACACTATCCTAGTTACAAAAGACAGACAATATATAACAACAAAGATCTAGTGTATTGCGCATGGAATATGGTGTCCTAAGTTTTCCAAGTTTTTCTACACAAGACTCTCCATACGCAGTACGCCATACACAGGGCACAATACGGTATAATCATCCTCATGGCAAAAGATGCTATTGAATTTGAAGGTGTAATAAAAGAATCATTGCCAAATGCAATGTTTAGAGTAGAGCTAGAAAATGGTCATATAGTCTTAGCTCATATATCTGGAAAAATAAGAAAGAACTTTATTAAAATCCTTCCAGGAGATAGAGTAAAAGTAGAACTAACTCCTTACGATTTAAACAGAGGTAGAATTACATTTAGAGTCCAGGAAAAAAGAGGAGCAATTCGAGAAGAAATCGTAGAAGAATAGGTTTAAAGATACAAGTTGTCCAAAGAACAAGTAAGGAATTAACAACATGAAACATAGAGCATCAGTAAAAAAAATTTGTGCGAAATGCAAAGTCATCAGACGCAAAGGGCGTGTAATGGTAATTTGTGAAAACCCAAAGCACAAGCAAAAACAAGCTTAAAATACGATATACGATATTTTTAAGGGGTTAATTTCGGATAACAATTGGCTTTTATACTAGGAAAAATGCGTAATTGCTTGTTCCAATTGCGTAAAAAAGATAAAATTCTACCCTTGTCTTTATTTTTCTGTATAAAATTGTTCAAAGAAAAGTCTGGGATAAATAACAAAATTGAGGAATTATGGCACGGTTTGCAGGAGTAGATTTACCACAAAATAAAAGAGTAGAAATTTCATTAACTTATTTGTATGGAATTGGCAGGGCCCTAAGTAATAAAATTTTAGGGAAAACTGGCATCGATAAAAATAAGAGAATGAAAGATCTTACAGATGCTGAGATTAATAAACTTAGAGAAGAAATCGAAAAGAACCTTCAGGTTGAAGGTGACTTAAGAAGAATTGAAGGATTAAACATAAAACGATTAACCGAGATCAATTGCTACAGAGGAATCAGGCACAGAAGGGGTTTGCCGGTTAGGGGACAAAGAACCAAAACTAACGCAAGAACAAGAAGAGGTAGAAAGAGAATGACTGTAGCAGGAAAAAAACAATCACCTACAGCTAAATAAAGTTAAGCAATAAACATGGAGTAAGTAATGAAACCAAAGAAAAAAGAAAGAAAAAATATACCATCCGGACATATTCATATTCAGTCCACATTTAACAACACAATTGTTACAGCTACAGATACACAGGGAAACACTCTGGCCTGGTCAAGCGCTGGTGCATGTGGATTTAAAGGTGCCAAGAAAGGAACTCCTTTTGCCGCACAGCAAGCAGCTTTAAGCGTTGCAAAAAAAGTTATTGATCATGGAATGAGACAAGTTGAAGTTGAAGTTAGTGGGCCGGGAGCTGGTAGAGAAACTGCAATAAGAGCATTACAATCAGCAGGACTTAGAGTAAATATTCTGCGTGACGTAACTCCAATACCTCATAACGGGTGCAGGCCTTCAAAGAGAAGAAGAGTTTAATTAATTAATATTGAAATAATAATAAAAGGAGCAAAAATGAGTCAGATAACAATTAAATGCCTTGAGAACAAAACCAATAATGATGGTTCACTCTACGGAAAATTTTTAGTAGAGTCATTTGATAGAGGTTTTGGCGCAACAATCGGAAACTCTTTAAGAAGGATATTACTATCAAGTATTCCGGGTTCCGCTGTTACAGGTGTAAAAATTGAAGGTATAACTCATGAATTCTCCTCAATACCAGGAGTTTTAGAAGATGTAATAGACATTACACTTAACTTAAAAGGCTTAGTGGTTAAATCATTTTCAAATCAGCCACAATCTTTAAGAATTTCAGCTAAAGGACCTATGACTGTCTTAGCTAAAGACATAAGTCTTCCTGCTGACATTCAAATTATTAATCCTGATTGGAAGATTGCTACTTTAGCTGCAGATGGAAAAATGGAAATGGAAATAACTGTTGAAAACGGTGTTGGTTATATTCCTGCAGACAAACAAAAGACACAAAACAGACCGATAGACATGATTCCTGTAGATGCCGTTTTCATGCCTATTAGAAAGGTTGCATATTTTGTTGAATCAGTAAGAACACATGAAGGTGCTGACTATGACAAGCTCTTCATAGAGATCTGGTCAAGTGGTGGTATAGAACCAACTTTAGCTTTAGGGCAAGCAGCAGCAAAGTTAATAGAAAAATTAGCTCCAGTCGCTCAATTTTCTGGAGAATCTATCAGCATACAAGCTGTAGCTGAACCCGTTGTTAAAACAGAAGTAGTAGTAGACCAAAGAAAGCAGCTTAGTATTGAAGAACTAGAGCTTTCTGTAAGAGCATATAACTGCTTAAAAAGAGCAAACATAAATTCATTAGGCGAATTACTAAGTCTTTCATACAACGAACTTATGAACATCAAAAATTTTGGAAAGAAATCTGCTGATGAAGTTTTAGAAAGACTACACAAAATGGGAATGCATTTAATTGATGAGACTATTCCTGCAAACATTGATGAGTTAGCTAATATGGAAAGTGAGGCATTCTCTACATAAGAACACTTATAGAGTGTTGATGTATGGATGTAAAAAGAAATGAGACACAGAAGAAAAAAAAATAAATTGTCATTGCCTGCAGATCAAAGAAAAGCAGTGTTACGAACACTTGCTAATTCTTTTTTTAAGACCGGGGAAATTAAGACAACTCTTGGTAGAGCAAAGGCACTTCAATGTGAAGTTGAAAGACTAATTTCATTGGCAAAGCGTGGTGACGTACACGCCAGACGTCAAGCAGGAAAGTTTTTCTATGAAAAGTCTGTTTTAAAGAAACTTTTTAATGAGACTGTTGGAAATTTTAAAACTAAAAAAGGTGGCTATACCAGATTAATTAAGACACTTCCAAGACGTGGTGATGCTGCACCTACTGCTATTTTGCAATTGGTTAACTAATATTTATTGATGACACTATTAAATACAAATATAGGCAAGGTTAATTTAAAAACCCCTGTTTTATTAGCATCTGGGACCTGTGGTATTGCAGGGCGTGAATTTGAATCTTATTTTAATTTAAATGAACTTGGTGGAATAGTCACAAAAAGTCTGAGCATAAAACCAAGAGATGGGAACCCGACCCCAAGAGTAGTTGAAATCCCTGGATGTGGAATTCTTAATTCAATTGGTTTACAAAATCCAGGAATAGAGTATTTTATAACAAATGAGCTTCCTTATCTTGCAGAGAAAAACGCCACAATAGTAATTAATGTCGTTGGAGAAACTCTTGATGATTATGCAAGTGCTGTTGATTTGATAAAAACAAAAAAAGAAATCACTGCAATTGAATTAAATCTTTCCTGCCCAAATGTATCTGGTGGGCTTGATTTTAGCCAGGACCCCAAAAAAGCATTTTCTCTAGTTAGTGAAATCAGAAAAATTACCACTATTCCAATTTGGACAAAGCTCTCTCCAAACGTTACTGATATTACAGAAATCGTAAGAGCTTGTGTTGAAGCTGGTTGTGATGGGGTTTCATTAATTAATACTGTTATTGGACTTGCTATAAACAAATGGACTAAAAAACCAACTCTCCCACGCGCTACAGGAGGATATAGCGGACCTGCAATAAAACCAATTGCACTTCGAATGATTTGGGAAACCCACAAGAAATTTCCAAAAGTTCCAATTATCGGAATTGGCGGAATTCATTCGACAGATGATGCCATTGAATTTTTACTTTGTGGGGCTTCATGCATTCAAATAGGCACAGCAAATTTTGTAAATCCAAAAACGAGCATTGAAATAATTAACGGATTAAAAGATTATTGTGAGAAAAATAAATTAAAATCAATCAATGAAATCATCGGACAAGCACATAAAGAGCAACTTCAGGCTGCCAGCAAGCATTAGTTAAGGCTTTAACTTTAAGATATTATCCCCAAACATTGGCTCAATTATATTTCTTAAACGATTTCTGTTATCTTCATCCCCACCAACTGCAATACTGAAAAAATCTCTTAAGTCTTCTAATCCATCAAGCTTACAGTTCTCTTTTATTACTTCATTTCGATCATTAAGACATAAAATTTCAACTTCAATTTTTTTATTGGCGTTAAATTTTATATCTGTAATTATTATCGGTTGCTTTGCAGAATGTTCTGAAACCTTCTCAAAATCAACATCCCCAATCTTCTCAACCGGAGATTCTCCCTTGCGATAGAAAGCCCCTTCTTTACTCAATTCCAAAAACTGCGCATATAGTTTATCTCTTTCAGCTTCTTTATTTGGATCAGCATGAAGTTGAATTGTTAAGTTTCTACTTATTTCTCTTATTATTTCCTGGGCACGCTGCATCTCTTCAGGCGTTCTTGGAATATCGAGTTTTAGTCGTTCTAAAAGAGACTTTGGACGTTTTCCGGGTGAATTACCAAATGGAATTATATTTGGAGGATCTGTACTCATAATTTGATTAAAACAATTCTTCTTTTCGTTAATCAAGAGAAAAAAATTAAATTATTTTTATCCTTGCTCCAGCTTGAGTAATTAAAGGAAAAATTTGCTCATTTTGAACAAAAAACTTTAAGTTTCAGAACATGGAACATAACATGCTTCTTAACCATCACAAGGGTTAAAGCTATTTAGTATATATTTACAATATATTCAGTGCATAATATTGTCTTAGATATTTACATATTATGTATTAATGTATTCTAAATTTACTGGCCCGCATAAGGATAATATGTTAGAAATTATAGTCTTATAGAAGGTTGGTAAAGCTCTAAGCGAAGAATGTTCTGATGAAGAATATTCTGAGCGTTGTGAAAGAGAGCAAAAATTTAAGCTTAAATTTTTGCAAATAAAAACAGATTATATATGTTAGAAATTATAGTCTTATATCAATATAGCAACAGCTAATAAAGTAGCAGTTTTATAAGGAAATTTATGAACGCTAAGTTACGTTTAAAAGAAATTGAGATTGATAATTTCAAATCCTTTGGGAAAAGAACTTGCGTGCCTCTTTTGCCTGGATTTACAACTATTTCTGGTCCAAATGGGTCAGGGAAATCAAATATTATTGACTGTGTTTTATTTGCTCTTGGACTTTCCAGCTCAAGAACAATGAGGGCAGAAAGATTGCCAGATCTTATTAATAACTTAAGTGGTAAAAAAGAAGCACAGGTAACTATCAGATTTACAGACGACGCTGAGACAGAAATAGAAGTAAGCAGAAAAATAAAAGTAAAAGAGAATGGTTATACAAGTACTTATTACATGGATGGTAAAACTGTTACTCTAACTGAAGTTCACGATAACCTCTTAAGCCACAACATAAGCCCCCACGGATATAACGTAGTAATGCAGGGTGATGTCACTTCAATAATCACCATGTCACAGATTGAGAGAAGAAAAATTATTGATGAGCTTGCTGGGGTGGCAGATTTTGACAGAAAGATAGAGCTTGCACAAATCGAGCTTCAAAAAGTTCAAGATGGAATGGAAAAAGAAAACATTATCATGCTTGAGCTGGATGAAAGATTAAAACAGCTTGAGAGTGAAAGAAACGAAGCTTTAAAATATGCAAAGTTAAAAAATGAGTTAAGAGAACTTGAGAAGCATTGTCTTGCTGCCAGAATAAATAAACTTGAATCTGAATATAATACATTAAAAGAAGAAAATGCAACTCTCAGACAAAAAAGAACTGATTCTATCATTCGCCTTGGTCAATTAAACGATGAGATTGAAAAAGATAAGCAAACTATTCAAGATATTGAAAATGAAGTTCAAAAGGTAACAGAGCAAAGTCAAAAAAAATTAATTGAAGAAGCTGAAACAACAAAAATTGAAATCAGCAAAATACAGTCTACCATTGATTTTTTAAATAAACAGATAAAAGATCATAAAGACAACATGGAAAATCTTGAGAATGAAATAAAGGTTCTAGATAAAAAGGTCAATGATCTTGGAAAGAAAAAAGAGAAACAAAAGAAAGAACAAGAAAAAATCGAAGATGAGCTTTGGAAACTAAATCAAGAATATCAAAAACTTCAGGATAGCTTAAAGACAAAGGGACAAAACCAGAACATCTCTACCTCGCAGATTTTTGATATTCAGAAAAAAATAAATAAATTCAAATCTGACAAAGAAGAACTTATTACAAAAAAGACAAGACTTGAAGAACAAATAATTCATTTAAAAGACGATCTTACAAATACAAAAATCGAAGCGGAAAGATCTCTAACTGAATTAAAAGAACTAACTCAAAGTAGTGCATACAAAAATTCAAGGCTTAATCAGCTTCAGCAAAAACATATTGCACTTCAAAGACATATATCAAAATTAAAAGCAGAAGAAATAGAAACTAGAGAAGAGTTAAATGAACGAACTAAAAAACTTGCAAGACTTGAAAGAGAACTTGATAAGCTTGAAGTTCATAAACAGGTAATAAAAGAAACAACCGGGCTTGGAGCTGCCGTTGAAACAGTTTTAAGTGCCGGAATAAAAGGTGTTCATGGAACTCTTTCACAACTTGGTTATGTAGATGCAAAATATAAAACTGCAATTGAAACCGCTACTGGAAACAGATTACGAGCAATTGTTGTGGACACAGATGAAGTTGCAAGCAAATGTATTGAACTCTTAAGAAGTACTGGCAGTGGAAGAGCGACATTTCTTCCCCTAAACAAACTAAAACCTTCTCCAACACTATTACCTCCTACTCTGAAAGGTACAGTTGGATGGGCTATTGAATTGATTAAATTTGAAAGAAAATACACAGATGCATTTTTCTATGCTCTAAGTGACACACTAATAATGGATAGTCTGGATAGCGCCAGAAAAAACATTGGCAAGAACAGAATGGTGACTCTTGCCGGTGACTTACTTGAAAAAAGTGGTGCAATTACTGGTGGATCTCAAATTTCTTCAAATATTAGTTTTGGTCAAGGTTCTGAGAATGAACAGGAAAGACTTCAAAAAGAAGTCAAATCATTACAAGACTATGTTAATCAGCTTGATAAAGACTTAAAAGAATTAGCAAAGCAAATTGAAGAAGCAAAAGATGAATTTGATTCTTTAAAAACTGAAATTACAAAAGAAGAAACAAATAACTCTTCCAGCATTGAAACAATTAAAAAACTTAATAAATTCTCTGAAGAAAGTAAACAAAAAGTAACTGAACTTGCAGAAACAATTAATAACAGCTCTGGCGAATTTGAAAAGATTGATGAGGAAGTAAAGGATAACGAACAAGAAATTATTAATCTTGAAGTAGAACTCCAGAAAATAGCAGCAAACGTAAAAGATTCCAGCTTAGAAGCACTTGTTACAAACAGCCAGGATATTGAATCTAAGACTAAAGAGCTTGAATCACAATTACAGGAAATACTTACTGAGTCAAGAAGCTATTCTGTAGAAGCAGAGTTTAATTTAAAAGCTAAAGAACAGTATGAAGAGAAAATAACCAGTTCAAAGAAAGAAATTGAAAGAATTTCTGTCGAGCTTCCTGAACATGAAGAAAAATTAAAAACTCTTGGAGAAAAAGTAAAAGAAATTGAAGAAGCTGGACAAGCTGAAATTAAACATTTGAATGAACTCAATTCAAAGAGAAGCGAGCTTTCAAATGGCTTAATTACTAAAGGAGAACAAAAAGGGGAATTACAACAGATAATCGATCAGCTCGCTGAAAGAGTTACAACAGTTGAATTAAAGATCAGAGAATTAGAACCAGATCTTGCTGACTTAAAGGTAAAATTTCAAGAGCAAACCAAAAATGAAGAATATAAAGCACCTGAAGATATTGATCTTGAAAAAATTATAAAGCAAATTGAAAGTATTGAGAAACGAATGAGAGCTCTTGAGCCTGTAAATATGAGAGCTATTGATGAGTATGATAATGTCACTGGTCGACAAAAAGAGATCAAAGACAAGTTAGATTCTTTATCCCAGGAAAAAGATGCAATAAGCACAAAGATTGGTTCTTATACAGATCAAAAGAAAGTAACCTTTTTTGAAACCTTTGAAGGAGTGAATAAATACTTCCAGGAAATATTCCATGAGCTTTCTTTTGGGCATGGTGAATTATTGCTTGAAAACCCTGACGATCCGTTTGTAGGGGGATTAGTTATCAGAGCAAGACCACGTGATAAGAAAATGCAACGTCTTGAAGCTATGTCTGGGGGAGAGAAATCCCTCACGGCTCTTAGTTTTATGTTTGCACTTCAAAGGTATTCTCCTGCTCCATTTTATGCATTTGATGAAGTTGATATGTTTTTAGACAGTATAAATGCAGAGCGTCTTGCCCAAATGGTCAAGAAACAATCTTTACACGCTCAATTCGTAGTAGTTAGCTTACGAAGACCTATGTTAGATAATGCTAACCAGGCAATTGGAGTAACCTTAAGAGCAGATGGATTTACACAAATTCTTGGTGTACAACATCTTCAAAAGAAAAAAGAAGAGCCCGAATTAATGACAGCATAAGGAGTCTTAAGTCATAAGCTTTAAGTTATAAGAAGGAGAACGAAGGGACATGAGAAAAAAAGCAAAATAAAAAATCTTATAACTTACGACTTGCAACTTACAACTAAAATTATGGAACAAACTGAACAAACAATTGAATCTATAGATGCAAAAAACCTGAGTGGTGGGCTAGAGATTCTTGTTCAACTTGCTGAAAAGGGAGAAATTGATCCTTGGGACATAGATATTATTGAAGTTACAAATAAATATTTAGCTGCTCTTGATAAAAGTCCAAGAGAAAATCTTTTAAATGCTGGAAGAGCCATATTCTTTGCGAGTGTTCTTCTAAGACTAAAATCAGATATCCTTTTAAACCTTTCAAATGAAACTTTGATTTCCAGTCAGCAAACTGAGAACTTCTTTCCTGAAGATGACCTCTTCCTTAATCCTGAAGAGGTACATCTTGATCTTTCTAAGCTTGAGGGGTTTATTGTCAGAAGCACTATTGGTAAACAACAAAGAAAAAGAAAAATTTCCCTTACTGATTTAATTTTTGCACTCCAACAAGCAGAGGAAGAGGAAGAAAGAAGAACTCTTAGAGCAAAAATGAGATCTGAAAGAGTCTTTACAATAGATGCTTCAGAAATCCCAGAAAATGTTCTTGAAATTGCACATGAAGAAGATCTTGAAGATATTGCCTCAAAAGTTGAAGCCATTCTTCAAGAGCATTTAACGGATGAAAAACCAATAACTCTGACATACCTTGCAGAAATTCTAAATAATAAGGCAAATACATTTCTAGCTCTTATGTTTTTAGCTCATGTAAAAAAAATCGTACTTGAACAAAAAGAATTTTATGGGGAAGTTTATATTCACAGAGCAGGAACCATAATAGAAGAAAAAGAACCTGAGGTCCAAAAAGAAGAAGACAAAAAACCTACAAAGAAAAAGAGCATAATACAAAAAATAAAAGATAAACTTAAAGGTAAATTAAAGAAATCAGAACCAAAAGTAATAGAAGTTACTACTGATGAAAGCAACACAGTAGTGAATATAACTACAAAAGAGTTAAATGAGGAGGGGGCTTCAGATGAATGAAATAGAGCCGAGGCAAGAAGTAGGAAGCATGACACAGGAAGAAGAAAACGCCGAGAATGTCATTGCGAGGAGTGAAGCGACGAAGCAATCTCATAACGAATCTGACAATAAAGAACCTACAAATGAAACAGAAGCTTCTCAAGATAGCACTGATACAGAAGAAGTCATTGAAGAAACTACTTATACTGAAGAGGTATCCGAATCTTATTTAGGTGGCATTGCAAGTGCTCTGAAATCCGATTTAAAGGCACAAGTTGAAGCAATATTATTTGTTTCTGATACACCACTAAAAACTGGTGCGATTTCTAAAATGCTAAATGCATCTTATGATGATGTTCAATTAGCCCTTGTCCAGTTAATTCAGGAATACGAAGATAAAAATGGTGGACTGGAAATAGGAACTGATGATGGATATATTATTCAGGTAAAAACTCAATATCTAAATATAGTTACTGACATGATGCCACTTGAGCTGAATCCTGGTCCTATGAGAACTCTTTCTGCTATTGCCCTTAAAGAACCAGTGCTTCAATCCGAGGTTATAGATATGAGAGGATCGGGGGCATATGACCACATAAATGACCTTGTGGAACAAGACTTAATCACAAAAAAACCTCAGGGACTTTCATATATTTTAAGAACTACAACAAAATTCCAGCAATATTTCAGACTTACTAAAGATGCCAATAAAATAAAAGAACGTCTCCAAGAGCAAGCGACAAAGAGAGCAAAAGAAAAGCAAAAGCTCGAAGAAGAAGCTCAAAGCGTACAACAGCTTGCAATAGGAACTCAAGAATCTGTTGCTGGTTAGTAAAGAATTACTCTAAATAATTCAAATCTACTTCATTATCACAAGCTAGTTGACTTGTAATTGCTAATCTTTGTTCATCAATTTCTTCTTCTATTTGAGATTGATTTGTTAAAAGAATGTTTGTAAGCGGTTTTAATTTTATAACTCTATGTCCAGAAATTAATTCAACATTTTTTTCAGGCTGGGAAGAAATTTTTAGGAAATCAAAACTATTTACGTTTATATGCAGTCTATTATTAAATACAAGAGTTGAGTCAAAACTATTTGCATATACTTCAACAACATAGCCTTCACCCTGAGCAACCGAAAGACTGTCTATTAAATCTGTATAAGATACTCTGTCTAAATCTCTTAGAATTCTAATCATGTCTCTTTTTGAATAAATAATTCCCTGTTCAACCAAACAGGAAATCTGATTTTCATTGTTACTTTCCATAATATTTCTAATCCTCTTTTAAAAATCTAAATTATCTCACCATTTTACAACGGTAACTATAAAAAAACGTGATCATTTCAAGTCACCACAAGATTAATAAACAAACTGTTATTATCAAAAACTGATATGATCTTTTTGAAATTATAATAGACAAAAATTTAGTGCTATAGTCCCTTCTATTTATCATAAGTTGCTCAATGATACATTATCCTTTTATTAGTGACTCAGAGAGTTCTTATCTTTATGAAAGATAAAAATAAATATTCTATTGACACAGTAAAACAATTGGAGTAAGACTTCTAATTAAGTACTTTTTTGAATTTAAAAGACTGAATAACAATTCCAAATACAATAATAATTAGCCCTAAAAAAGAACTTAATAATATCTTTTCATCAAGAAATATTGAAATGTATATTAGCGATAAAAATGGCGTTAGATATAATGCATTTGAAATAATTTCTGTATCTCCATGCTCCAAGGCTTTAAACCAAAATATGTACGTTATTCCATTAACAAAAATGCCATTATATAACAACCACGGCAAAATATTAATGGAAGGAAGCTTCATAGATGAAAAAATTAAAACGGTTAAGGTTGCAAAGAATAATGCAGAGCAAAAATAAATAAAAGCACTGACTGTCTTATCAAAATTATATTTCTTCCCTAAAACCGAAAAGAGCGCAAAGACAAATGCCCCACATAAAGCAAGAATATCTCCTGTAACATTCGTGAAAGTCAGTGATGTAATTTTTCCATGGGTAACTATAACCACTATTCCAAAAAAACTAAACAGGATTGCTATTAGTTTTTTCAGAGTAACTGTTTCTTTTAAAAGGATAAAAGCAAGAATTAACACTAGAATTGGCCATGTATAAGCCAAAATGAAACCTTCCGATGCAGAGGTCAAAGCAAGTGCTCCATATAGCAAAATATAATAAAGATATGTCCCTAAGAATCCCAAAAAAACCATTATCAAGTAATCTTTGACACAATAATTTTTCATGATCTGAGATTTGTTTTGAAGTAGTAAAATCCCACCAATAACAAAAAAAGACAGAACCGTAGAATAAAACAACATTTGAATGTTATTAATTTCAACTAAAATCTTCTTTGAAACAACTGGAACTGAAGCCCAGAATATAATACACAGGGCTAAATAAAAATAAGATTTAAATTTCTTATTCATTTGACTGATATTAAACCAGATCTTAATCCTACTCTATAAAATTGAATTCTTTTGTATACCCTTATTTAATCTACTCTATATTAGAAAAACTCACTAACAACTAACTTTACGTAGGGCCCTCCCCGTAAAATTATTACAAACAAATGGTATTTAAAATATGGTAAGAGAAACAAACCTCCAAAATAAATACCTATGATAGAAAAAGATGAAGAAAATACAGTATATGCACCGTTTGAAGACGGAGAAAATAGTCTTACCCCTGTTAACAATATCTTAAATAACAAAAACGACCAAACAAATAACCAAGCTCACACAGCAATAGTTTCATATCTTAAAGAGATATCAAAAACTCCTCTATTAAAAACAAATGAAGAATTGAAACTTGCAAAAATATATTCAGAAAGCAGAGAAGTAAACTCAACACTAAAGCAAAAACAAGGTGGTGGAATTGCAAGACAAAAGTTAATCAAAGCAAATCTTAGGCTTGTTGTAAGTATTGCCAGAAAATATAGTTCTAGAGGATTGGATCTTCTTGATCTAATACAAGAAGGAAATATGGGACTTATTAAAGCTGCTGAAAAATTTGACTATAAGCTAGGCTATAAGTTCTCAACTTATGCTACTTGGTGGATTAGACAAGCAGTTACAAAAGCTATCAACGAAAAAAGTAGAATTATTAGATTACCTAATTCTGTTCAAGGAATCCTCTACAAGGTAAGAAAAGCTAAGGAGGTATTACCCCTTACACTTGGAAGAGAACCAGATATTGAAGAGCTTTCTATTGCAACAGGAATACCAGGAAAAAAAATCGAGAAGCTTCTTACGTCAGAGGCACAACCTATATCTTTAGACGTTAGGGTTGGGAATGAGCAGGATACTAATCTGGAAGATGTTATTGAAAGTGAAAATGAGGCTATTACTATATTGCCAGAAGAAGCATCAGATCAGAAGCTACTTTCTCAAGCCGTCTGTAAAGGAATAAACGATCTATTAACAGAACGTGAAAGAGAAGTTATTAAACTTAGGTACAGAATCGACGAAGATGCTCTAACAAATGAAGAAAGAAATTTGAACGAAGTTGCAACCATTCTTGGCATAAGCTTAGAACGTGTTCGACAAATAGAATCAAGAGCAATTTATAAGCTAAGAAATAATATGAATTTTAGAAAGAATCTGATTGACATGATCAAAAACAATTAAGGGAAGCTGGACCCGAGGAGATTCAAACTCCCTGCCTTTTCATTGCGAGCGAAACGCTCTACTAATTGAGCTACGGGCCCATTAAGTAAACTTAAAACAAGTTTGAGCTTTATTTGTACCAATTTCTCTCACTAGCCTTATTTATAAGGCAAAAATGCGTAAGGTTTTATTTAGTTGAGTATATCTACTTGGCCAGAAAACCAATTTTAATCTATACTATTAGATTGGAATACTTAAACAAGGAATGATAGAGTAAATACATGGCTGAATTTTGTAAGGTTTGTGGTGTAGGACTTAAAGCAAGTAATACGGTAGATTATAGGCCTGGCTCTTGCCGGGATTGTGAACTAGAAAGAAAAAAGCTATATAGCGGTCTATCAGTAGACCTTGGTTCTTCAAAAAATTCAAAAAAATCTTCTAAAAAGAAAAAAAAGAAAAAATCTTCTAAATTAAAAAGCAATTTAAAAGCAGGCAAAAAGCTGGCTAAAAAAATTAAGCTTAAAAAACAAAAGCTATTAAAAGCTAAAAAAATGAAAATTAAAAAGCTAGCTCAGATGAAGAGGCTTGTCAAAATTCGTGCTGATAGAGAAAAAAAGAAAAAGAAATTAAGGCAAAAAATCGAAACCCTAAGAAAACTACGAGCTAAAAAAGCGATAAAACTAAAGCTACAAAGAAAAAAACAAAAAGATAGAGAAAGAAAGTCAAGAGAAGAGTTAAAGCAACGAATCAAAAAAGCAAAAGATAGAGAAAGAAAGCTTCTTAGGAAAGAAAAGGAAAGATTACGTAAAGAAAAAGAAAAGATCCGTAGTCTTGTAAGACAAGAAAAGGAAAGAGTAAGAAACGAAAAAAGAGGTGAAAAAGAAAGAGTAAGATCTGAAAAACAAAGAGCTCGTTCTGAAAAACAACAAGAAAAAGAAAGGCTTAAAAAGGCAAAAGAAGCAGCTAAGCTTGCTCTTATGCAGGCAAGGGAGGCTGCCAGACAAGCTGCTCAAGAATCCAGAAGATTAAGAGAAGAGGCAAAGAAACCACCTATGGTTAGTATTGTAACGAAGGTAAAAGAATTTCTCCCTCCTCCTGATGTAAAAATTATTGGGCTAAATACAAAAGAACAAACTCCTAGAGCACCTCAACCAACTAAAATACTGGATCCTAAAAACCCTAGCTCAATTGCAGGAGGAACAAGCTCCTCTTTGTTAGAAACTGCAACTGTTATACCAGCAAAAGCCGGGGTTAAAGAAGAAAAGGAGATTTTAAAACAATCTTCAACAGCTCAGCACAATGAAACCATTCAAAAAGAAGTGGAAAAACTACAAAAAGACACAGATCCTATAATTGATAGATATAATCCATATAATCAACAAGGTTCACAGTCAGATGTTCCTAGAGCACCATCTCCAACTCCCTGGCTCGCATCAAGCTTCTCAGTAGTTAAAGGAGATTTTAAAGAAACAAAGCATGACGATGGTGAAGGAACTTCAAGTGGTCTTTCAGATGATCAAGTAAAAGACATAATTGAAAAAATTAAAATCGAGCATAAACGTAAATCAACGTAGAGACATAACAGAAATATAGTATGCTACGTCTAAACAAGACACTCACTTTAGATAATCATTCAAGATAAAAGTCTTTGCATTGGAACCTTAGGTTTTCATCATTGTCTATGTTTTTGTTAAACATAACAAGATAATCAATGAAAAAGATAATAAAAATTTATTTATTATGTGGGTTAATCACTCTTCTGTTTTCCTTTTGTCAATTAAATTCAATTGCACAAGAAGAAGATTTTGATCTTGAGCCAACAATTGAAGATGAGCTTGGCAAAGATATTTTAGGATCAAAAAAGGGAAGCGAGTCAAGTAGTGCTGAAGGTAAACCACAAAAACAGGAAGAAAGCACTGAGCCAATTACCTTTTCTGCAAGAAATATTTCTGCAAAAGATGCTTTTGCTACACTAGCAAAGATAAGTGGAAGAAGCATTTCTGTAGGTAGTGATATTAGAGACGATGAAACAATTGCTGTAATTGAAATCCAAGGGCAACCCTTTGAGGAGGCATTTTTTAGCTTAGTGGATGCTGCTATGGTAAATTACACTTCTACCGGGAACAGCTATACAATCATAAAAAGTGGTTCTGCAAATCCAATTATGATCTTTGGACTTGGTGCATCTTCTATAGATAAATCCCTTCCTCTGCTTGAAAGAAAAGCAGATATTTCTTATGACAATCAAGATCTGGGAACCTTGTTAAAAGATCTTGCAAATAAATATGGTATTGATCTTGTTTTAACTTCAACTCCTACAGAAAGAGTAAGTTGCAGAGTTAGAAATGTAAATATTGAGGAATCTCTTGGACTTGTTCTAAGTGGTACTTCTTTTGATTACACAACTGTTGGTGAGAATAAAGACACCTATGTAATCTATAACAGATTAAACAAAAATTTTACTGTTGGACAAGAAAGTAGAATGTTTCCCTTAATGAATCTTGAAGCAATGGATGTCCAACAACTGCTCCCTGTTGAAATAAGAACAAATGTACGAATTAGCAATGACCAAAATTCAATCATTGCAGATGGTTCTCAAAACGATTTAAGGAGAATAGAGGAGTTCTTAGAACGAATTGATAAGCCTCTCCCACAAGTTGAACTTGAATTAAAGCTTATCGAAGTTCAAAAAAGTGCAGCACAGGACTTGCAAGCATTCTTAAGCAGTGGCTCATCAATTGGAAATTTTTCAAAATTTGTCCCTGTTAACAAAAGCGATCCAAGTGCAGGAAATAAAAATGTTGGGTCAGTAACCGTTTTTGACTTTTCACTTGACACCTGGCAACTTTTCAATAAAAAGCTTACTTATCTAGAGTCTGCTGGACTTGCACAAGTAAGAGCTTATCCAAAACTCGTCTCTTTATCTGGAAGAACAGCTATGATAAATATTGACCAAGACACAAACTTAGTTCTTGGAGCTGCAACAGGACAAGGACAACAAATTGGTGTTGTAGCTACACAACAACTACAAAGGATTACAGCAGGAACAGCATTAAGCATTACACCAATTGTAGGAACAGGCGGTTTAATTACTGCAAAGATTCAAATTGAAGTGTCTGACAACTCCGGCTCAACTACTCAAAATGGTGTCACCGTCCCAAAAACAACCACTAGAAGAAGAATAAATGCAGATGTACAAGTTAGAGATGGTGAAACTGTTGCAATTGGTGGTTTGATAATAAACAACAGCTCAACTGACAGAACTGGTCTACCATTTTTAACCAGACTCCCTATAATACAAAACATCGGATCTAATAGAAACTATAGAAAGAATCAAAGTGAACTTATAGTTCTGATAACTCCAACCATTAGAAATATTCCTGAAGAAAACATTACCGCTCAAAAAGAGAAACCTGTTGTTAATATAGCTCCTGGTGGGTAGAAATAAATTATGCAATATATAAAAAATAAAATTTTAAGTGTTTTGGTAAGTGTAGTTTTTTTATCCAGCATTAATCAAGTATTATCCCAGGATTCTCTAAACCAGTTACTTAATAAAGATGATTCTAAAGTTGATCAACAACCTTTTATCCCTTCTCCTCCTCAGCCACCAACAGCTAAGTCTACTGTTAAGGAAAAGAAGAAAAGGAAGTTCCAACTTTTTAAACCAAATGAGCAAAAAGAAAAACATAGAAAAGAACTAAAAGACTTAAAAGTCAGGCAAAAACAAGAAATCGAAGAGTTTAACAAAAGAATAGAAAACGAAAAGAAACAAGAAGAAGAACAAAAAAAGAAAGCAGAAGTTTTTAATAAAAAAATTACAGACAAACGAATTGAGATAATGATTGTTGCTGAAAAAGAAGTAGAAAAAAGAAACAATTACGTTAAAGAAGTTAAGAACAGTGATAATACTGTTGAAGTTATAACTGATGAAGAGGACCCTCTCTATATAAAAAAAGCTCAAGTATTAAAATCAAAAACAGATTTTATGGAAATTAAAGATGTAGAATTTAAATACAGGCTGGAGTTAAATAACCAGACCCCAAAGATAATTAATTTTGTGCTTATAGTCTGGGAACGAAAGATTGCATTTAATGATACTCAGACACTTTCCAAGGAAATGAAAGTTGCAAAACCAATAACTCCTTATGAAAAACGTATAGTTGAGTATAATGAGCTTGATTCTAGGAGAAATGGGGAAACTTATAAAGTTAAAATCTCCCGGGTTGTTTTTGAAGATGGTACTCAGTGGAATAGCCCAGAACTAAAGAACATTGCTCTTTAGTTTCTTAGCTTGTCCCTGTAACATGAGTTGATACTGTTAAAATTCATTCCGCATTCTATATTCCACATTCCACATTCAACTAGTTGTGATATAAAAAAAGTGTGAGAATGAATTATATTTCCAGAAATCCTTACGGATTAACCCTACCTTTTGCATTAATACTAACTTTTATATTTTCAGCGCTTGTAGGCGTCTCATATTTATTTGTTTCAGTTAACCTATATCAGACACAAAGCAACCTTCAGGGATTACAAGCAATATCTACCGCAGAAGGTATAAATGAAAGAATTAAAGCAATGCTTAATACAAAAACAAAAATTAAGATTTCCCCTCAACAGGAAGAAAAACTAAAAGCTTCTAATGAAGACGACGAATTTGAAGGAGAGGAAGAAGAAGAATTTTCCACTGATGATGAATTTGATGAGAATGCAGAAGATTTTGATGAATATTATGCGGATGAAGTATTAAAAATCTCAAGATATATAACTTTTAAAGAGCCTAAGATTGAAAATGAAAATAATAAAGACCTTCAAAGTCGCCCTAATGATACTACTGACCAACAAAATTCTCAAAATCAAAACCCAGCAGCTAAAAATCCACTTGCACATGTTGAAATGATTGGAAGTATAGATGTCCCAACAGGAACAACCCTTGCAAAAGGAACAATGATAGTAGTTTTTAAAGAAGAGATTATAGATTTAATGTTAAAGGAAATTGTGGAAGATGGTTCTCAACTAAAACAAAAACTTCCTATACCATTAATTAAATCACTTACCCCCAATTACTCTGAACCAGGATCAAGAGCAAGTATAGTGGTAAATGGAAGCGATTTAGGATACAACCAACAAGTCAGATTCAGTAATAAAGATATTGTTGTTGAAGATCTTAGAGCTGGTCCAACTATTGAAATATTAGTTAATGAAAGCGTTATGCCAGGACTTGCCAGTCTCTATTGGAATAATGTTCGTACAGAATATTATATTATTCCAAAGTATGATGGCAGCAGACGTCCTGAAATCAGTAATATAAAGATAAGTGATCAGGAACAGCTGATTTCTGCAAAAGCAGGTCAAAGAAACATAAGCATTATTATAAATGGTTCAAATCTATACTTAAAAAAAGAGGTTCCTGTTATCATTCCTGATGTTGTAGGAATAGTTCCAAAAGTTAAAAACCAAAAAGAAGACGGGACTCAGATAGTTGTAAGCCTTGATATTAATACAAAAGTAGAACCCGGCGTTCATTCCTTATCAATTGCAACTGAAGGAGGAATTTCAAATAGCTGGGTATTTAGTGTTCTTGCTTCGGATAAACAAGAAGATTTGTCCGGAAATATCGCCAAAATATCATCAAGCTTAACACTCCTTGAGATAAGGGTTTTAGAAGACCTTCTTCCTCTTATTGGTGAAGATGACCAAAATACAGAGAAGCAGGACGGCAACGAACCTGATGAAATTCCTGAAAGCAATAAGCTTGGACCCTTTGCAAATATTGATCTTGAAACTGTCTGGTTATTAGAGACTACTGCTAAAGTTGGCAATACTGTTAAAACTGTAAGTGAAATAATAAACCGTCAGGTACCAAATGTGCATGCAGCACTAATTACCAATGGATCAGTTAATTTAGACGGTGGAGGATATCAAATTTCAGGGAACACAAATGCAATGACTGCTTTAACTGAGCCTACCTATATTTCAAATACTATTCTTATGGTTACAGGCCCACCTGAAGAACCCGTGGAATCCATTCAGGGTCCTGATCAAAACCAGCAAACTCCTCAAGATCAATCCACCAACCAAAATCAGCAAACAAACCAGACCGAACCGAAGGAACCAGTCCCAAAATCTCCTATTGAATTGGGATTTACCCCAGGATCATTAGCTACAGTTTACAAAGATGGTTCTCAGGTTTCAGAACTAGATTATGCCGTAATAAGCAAGGTAAGCAGAGATACAATTGAGTTTTTCCCACCAGGATTAATGGATTTCCACTATGAAGGGGATCAAGTTTATCAGTTTACCCCTCCTGTTATTTCTGGCGAAAAGATTGATCAACAAGTAGCAGAAAAACATATTATTCCAAAAGAGCTTGCCATAAGCATTCCAAACTATGCAAACTCACAAACTATTTTTAAATCAGATATAGAACAATTTGCAGAGTTGGCAGACCTTTATACTAGCGATTTTAGTATTCCTAAAGATGAGTTTGATCTTCCAATAGGTTATATGGGGCTAACATATATTGAAGGAACTCCTATATTTGATTCATCAAATGCACTTTCTGGAAAAGGAGTTTTAATTATTGATACTAGAAGTGATAATCAAGGGAGACCAATAGGCACAGTTGAGCTTTCTGGTGACAGTAAAAGTACATCAACATTTTCCGGGATATTGTATATAAAAGGAAATCTCAGAATTGACGGTAATGTAACATTAAACGGTGCTGTAGTAATAGACAATGAAGACAGAGGAGTTGTTCAGATTACAAGCAATTCATTAGGAAAAATCACTTATGATGATAAATTTATCAAACAAAGTTTAGTGTATACTCCTTTCACAACAAAAGCTGGCTCAATAATGATTTCAAATAAACCTATTAATCTTGAAGGATATGTTCAAAGTGGCACAACTGCTGGAACCAGTTCTGGAATAATACAAGCTTCTAGTGGTGAAAGTCCTTCAGCTGTTCAACCTGACAGTCAAGTACAGGCAGATAAATTGCCTGAAGAAGCACTTATAGAAGAAGAAAAAGGAGCAGGAGTTCAGACTATACAAATTCAACCTTCTGGAGGCAAATCAGCAGAAGAAGAATTGATTGACTTGTTTTAATAGTATGCTGATTTGATCTTTTAGTGAAATATAGTAAATTTATAGCTTATGTCTTTTATTATTAGTTTCAAAGATCAATCAATACGACCTCTACCAATCGATCAAACAATTCTTGGCTCAACTGTTAGGTTTAAACCCTGCGTTGCAATAGATCCAACAATAAAAGAAATTCTTGGAAGAAGTTTTGCTCAGGCTGCTATTAAATGTAGAAATTCAACTGGACATCCAAATTCAATTGAGGAATTTAAAGCCTTAATGCGAAAACCAACCTCAGTGTTTTTAGAGTTAGCTCTTGCAGATTCTTTGGATGATTTATTAGCTGATCTTCACATGTCTCCTGATGAACTTGATTCCATTGATTTGAATAACCCTCCTGAAGAATTAATTCCTATTATTGATGCAATGGAATCTTTTGAAAGAGATATTAAAGTAAATGAAACTAAGATAAAGTTTGGTATACCATTTAGAGAAGACAATAATGGTGAATCTGTTGCAATATTGATTTTAGAAGAGGCAAAAAAGCAATTTGTCGACTTATTAAATAGTTCCAATTAGTCCGCCAGCTACAGTTAAAACTTGACCTGTCACAAAAGAAGCTAAATCAGAAGCAAAAAATAAAATTGTTTTTGCTATATCCTCTGGTTGACCCACTTCTCTTGCTAAGCCTGTTTGTTTTTGCATCATTGTAACCATTTGTTTCTGTTCTTCGGGTATACCAAAATCATTTGTGTCTTTTCTGACTTGCGTAAGCCTTGTTTCAATATATCCTGGTGCTACTGCATTACAAGTAATATTAAATTTCGTCCATTCTTTTGCAACTGTTCTTGTAAGTCCTTCAATCCCGGCTTTACTTGCTGCATAGTTTGCCTGACCAATATTTCCTCGAGCAGAAATAGACGACACATTAATAATTGAACGAGTTTTTATTTTTCCTGACTTTGATTCTTCTTTTGCAATCTCTCTCATATACGGAGTTACTGCCTGAATACATAAAAATGTCCCTGTAAGATTTACATTTAAAATAAAATTCCAGTCTTCAAGAGACATTGTATGAAGAATTCTGTCTCGTGTTATCCCTGCAATGTTTGCCAGAATATCTATAGAACCATTTCCTAGACTAGCTGCTGTTTTCATTGCATTTTCACAATCTTCTTTCTTTGTGACATTACAGACAACCCCTTCAGCAATTCCCCCGTTTGATTTAATTTTTGATATGGTTTCATCAAGTGGTTTTTGGTCAAGATCACAGAGTAAAAGCTTTGCACCTTCCTTAGCAAATAAAAATGCAGTTGCCTGTCCAATTCCACGACCCGCACCTGTAATTACTGCTACTTTATCTTTTAACAAACCTGACATATTAATTAATTATA
>JAHFBE010000025.1 GCA_023250205.1 Candidatus Melainabacteria bacterium
GTAATGTAATTGTTTTCATATTTAAAATCTTTCCACGCATTTATTTAAGTTATATAGTTGGTAAATCTCACCTTTTAAATTTTGCTTTTAGTGATTTTTACTTTATAACCTTCCTGTTTATAAGCTGCTGATATAAGTTTGACCACATTATTATTATCCCCTAATAATTCATCAGTTAAACTCACTCTATTACCATCAGGATTTAATGCTTCTATAAAGATTAAGTCACTGTTGTCTTCTGCTTTACCACCGTCATCGCCTGGGATAACTGTAGAAATTATTGCTAGCTCTTCAGCTGCTGATGCCAAGACTGCTGGGCTATTTCCAGACTCTACGATAACCAATCCTTTTGCTTTGCCCAGTTTTTCCCTTAAGGAAATGAATTTATCAGGTATATCAGTGAAAAAGGTTATATTTGTTTGAGTTCGAATTTTCATTTTTGGGTTACTTAATCTTTCTATAACATTTGTAGCACTAAAAGCTTATCAAGTTATTAAAATAGATTTTTATAAGCAGAGAAGTACTAGGTATTTTATCTAAAAACTAAAAATGAGTAGAAAAGAAGATTTTTTGATAAAAAATGAATTAGTTTCTCTAACTACTCTTAGGGGTGTGGCTGTTCTATGGGTGGCAATATATCACTATAAAGTCTTTTTAAGGGAATATTCTATAGATCTTAATATATTCTCAAAAATAGCAGAAATAGGTTATTTAGGTGTCGATTTCTTTTTTATCCTTAGTGGTTTTATTATTTCCTATGTTTATGGAGGGGTTTTATCTAAGCCAGGTAAAGAATCGATATTCCGATTTCTAGGATTTAGATTAGCAAGAATATATCCGCTACATGTGGCAGTATTGTTAATATGTCTTTTGCTAGCCTATGTTTTTAAGATTGATTTAAATACTAACGTCTCTCTTAAATCTTTGATATTAAACCTTTTAAATATACATGGATGGGGATTAGTTCACTATACTTCATGGAATGAACCTTCCTGGTCAATTAGTGTTGAATGGTTTATATATTTAATTTTTCCTGTTCTAATAATTCTTGTGTCAAGAGTACGCGGGACTATAAGCAATATTTTTCTTATATTGGCACTTGCTGTGGGCATGTTCTTCTATTTCAAAACTAATGGATTTCAAACAATGAATCTATATGTATACAGTACATTAGCAAGGGGAATCTGGGAATTTGTAGTTGGAATGTGTTTATTCAATATCTACAAAAATAAAATTTATAATAGTATTATATTTGATTTTTTATTTTTATTTAACTTACTTGCCTTAGTCCTTACGATCTTACTATTTAAGCCTTTTCTCTTGAGAGATTTCATTTGTATTCTAATATTGAGCTCACTTATTTTATGTGTAGTTCAAAGTTCATTGTTTGTGAAGAATGTTTTAAGTGTAACTTTTTTGTACAAGCTGGGGAAAATATCTTATTCGATTTATATGATTCATTGGCTTTGTCTTTCAATATTAACAATTTTCATTAAGAACAGTTTTTTGTTAGATAAAATACTTATATTATTTGTTTATTTTATTTCAACAATATCTTTAGCCTGTGTCCTTTATCATAAGATTGAAGTCCCTTCCAGATATTATTTCAGAGAAAAATTTGTAAGAAATAAGGTGTAATGCTTTTTAGGTAAGTCATTTTTCTGTTCATGAGATAGAATATTTATCATGCCTATAGTAAACGCTACTCAACCGGGTTTAAATGCTACTTTCTGGGGAATAAATCCGCATTTTAAATCTTTAATAGATCTTTTAAGTAAAAGAGGTGTAAATGTTGAACCTATACAAACAGAAGCTGGTAAGTCAGTGATTTCTATAGGAACACCATCGATAGTTGTTTTTCGTGGAAAGAAAATTTCAAAGACAAAAATTATAGAAGCAGATGTTAGGGATTTAAAAGTATCATATGAACCAGATGTGAATAGTACTAAGAAGAGAATGGAACCAAAACTACCAGATCGATTTTTTAAACCTTCACAAATAAGCAATTTCGCTGCGTCATATTTAAGAGCGCAAGGTTATACTGTAAACGTAAGTGCTAAAAATCCCGATCACCTGCCTGAGCTAGATTTAGGACTAGATTCTGGTATAAGATTTGATTTAGTTGATCCGACTTCAATTGATCCAGAGGTACTTAAAAAAGAACTTGGATTGTAGAAATATTCTTTTGTATGAAACAAAACCCTTACATGTTATTATGGTGATCATTTCTTAGGGAGGACAATAAATATGGATACAACTAAAGTTTCAGCTGTTGCAGGAAATAGGGCTGGTGGAGAGTCTGCTGTACCTCCGATTTTTAGAAAACTACTAATAGATAATGCTCATACTCACACAAAACTTGGTCAAATCCAATTACTTGTAAACCTTGAAAGTCCAAATGTAACTCGTGAACAATATCTTTCAGTTCTTAAAAAGATGTATGGTTTATACGCAGTATTAGAGCCAAAATTAGAAAAAGCAATTAACTGGGGAGAAATTGGAATAGACTTTAATCAAAGAAGCAGATTGGTCTGGCTTGAGCGGGATTTACAGAAATTTGGAATAAGTGGAGAATCATTGTCAGAAATTCCCTTATGTTCTGACGTGATTGAGTTAAATACTTTGTCAGAAGTTTTAGGATCTATGGCGGTTGTTGAAGGTTCATCTGCTGGTGCTACAGCAACAGCACAAAAAATTGCTAATAGTAACCTTAAACTTGGACCAGAAAATGGAGCAGCATTTTTTAATAATTATGGCGAGAAAAAACAAGAAATGAGAGCGGCTTTTGCTAAAGTGATTGCTGTGCAAAACATTAACGAAAACGAATTCCTTTCTGGTGGGAAAAAAGCTTTTGATCTTTTTTACACATGGCTATCTTCTGAATAAAACTTTTGTGTTATCATATTGTTAATTCTTAAAACATAGCTAATTAATTTAACTGGAGTATTCATGAGAGTCCAACCATGTGTGCAGGCAAATGTTATGCCTGAGAACAGGCTTTCGCGCAGAGGCTTTTTAAAAGCTGGTATTTCTACCGTAGCAGCACTTGCAACTCTTCCAGAAAATCTATTTGCAAGTACTGGACTTGATCTTAATTTGAATGCAAGGTATAGGTTAGTTCCGGTTGGAGATGTTCAGAGACCAATTGTATTGGTGTGGCTTGAAGGTGGTATGAGTCACTTGGATTCTTTTTGTCCTAACCCAGAAGCACCATTAGGAATTAGAAGTCCATATGGAACTATTCAAACGACACAACCAGGTATAAGAATTTCATCAATGTTACCTCGTACCGCTAGGCATTTAGATAAGATGATTCTTATGAGAAACATTAGGGTAAATGATCCGATGTCAAATCACCCAACATCAACAGCTTATATGTTTACAGGGAGTAGCAGAACAAATGGTCGTGATGTTGCTGAGCGTGCAGTACATGAATCTTTTGCTTCAAGAATAGGGAACAGTTTCAGGGGAAATATTCCTGGTTATATAGCATTTTCTACTCATCCTGGTTTTAAAACTTTTTATCCCGGCATGGCTCACCAGGATAGTTTTCTTATACATCAGGAACAGAATGATTATGATAATAATGGAAATCATCCCTATCGTTTACCTATAGAAAGAAGTGTTGAGCCTCAAAGATTAGAAGCCAGGAATGGATTGCTACGTCAGATTGATAATTTAGGGGTGGTAAATGAACAAACTCAGAGGTGGGATGGAAACGTAGCAGGTGTAAACAGAATACTGAATGGAAACTTTGGCGGGGCATTTGATCTAACAAGGGTTCCAGATAGGGTTAGAGACATGTATGGAAAAACTTCTTTTGGTAATGCTGCTCTCATTTCTAAAAGAATGATTGATCTTGGAGCGCCATTTATAGTAGTTAATAATCCTGGCTGGGATAATCACTCTAATTTAACAGACGAATCTCCTGGATTACCTTTTCCTGGATTGAATTATAAATTACCGGAATTTGATAAAGTGATTTCTTCATTGTTTACAGATCTAGGTGATAGAGCGATTATTGCAATTGGCACTGAGTTTGGAAGAACACCAAGGATAAATAGAGATCGAGGAAGAGATCACTGGACTAAATCTGGATTTTTAGTTATTGGTGGAGCCGGAGTTAATCCAAGAACTTTTGGAAGAATTGATAATAGTGGTGAAATTACAGGAACTGATGGTGTCTTTTTTGGCGAGCTTATGATGTCTACAATTGCAAAAGCAGCAGGATATGAATTCCGTGAGGATAGGGGAAATGGAATTGTAAGTGCGGAGCCTCTTGCGTATTACCCCATATTTTAAGTGTTTTAATCTTGTTAACACTGTGGAAGTAGTAGTTGTGCTATAAGTATTTTGTTAATTATTTGAGAATTTTATAAATGAATATTACAAGGGCGCATGGCTCTTTATTAAATCTTGGGAGAAATAGTTGTAACTTAGAGTTGCCACTTTCTTTAGAATTTTTGAGGACAGTTGGAAATAACTCACAGATTTCTAGATTAGATAAAGCCATAGTAAAAATTGTTTCTGAAGCAGATAGCTATCAACAATATGGGACAGGAGTTCTTATTAATGAGAATGGGCTTTTGCTTACAGCGTTACATGTAATTATGCTAGATAGTAGTAAACGTTGGAGAGATTTTTATGCTCTTCTTCCTTCAGAAAACAAGGAAGGGCATGTTAAATTAAAATTCAGTGTAGTGAATTATTCTACAGAACATGATCTTGCACTTTTAGCTCTTCCTCCTGGTAGAAAGTATAAATATATGAAAATGAGTGACGTCGTTCCAACTATGGGGGATACGGTTTTTACAATTGGATTTCCTGAAAATACTAAACGTATTTCTAAAGGCACAACACTTGTGCCAGTAACAAATGATGAGTCAAAAAAGAAAGTTGCTAAATTTCTTCGTAAGGGATCTGAATTGACTTGTAATGAGCTTATGTTTCTTGAAGATGTTCTTGGAAATAGTGCTGAGAATGGTAATGTTGTTAGTACTAATGAGGTTAACTGTGGTAATTCTGGAGGTCCATTAATTGATAAGAAAGGGATGTTGGCAGGAATAGTAACAGCATTTAAAGGATATCCAGAAACAGTAAAAAGTCCTTTTTACGAAGCACTGGGAATCAATCTTGAGCAATTTCCAGTGAAAGAAAGAATAGCAATCTCTCGCTCTATACCACAAATAAAAACAGTTTTAGTGTAAACCTTAAATATATTTAAGCTATCTAAATCTATTTTTTGTATTTCAAAATAATTCATGCAAATTATAGTTATAATTTTTGCTTATCATGTGCTCAATGAAAAGCAATAAAATTGGATCTTCTTCCAATGCAAAGAAAACAAATACGGGTCCTTCGAAGCCCAAAGGATCTTCACGTACATATAAAAAGAATGAGTCTACAGATGTACTTGGAACAGTTGGTGGTGAATTGGGAGGATTGTTAAAGTTTGTTGGAAAAAAACTGGGATCTTTTTTCTATGAATACTATGAGCTTGCTGCTGGAATTACTAATCTTATAAAAGATTGTGGAGTTGGAATATGGAATTGTGGACGCAATCTTACGGGTTATGGGAAATCATCTGAAGTTATAGAGGTCCAAACTCAGCCCTCTAAAACTAATAATCAAATTAAGGTGACAGGGGTTGTCAAGCCCCACTCTAACGTTGATAATCAAAGTGTAAATTCATCTTTAGTTGTTGCTGATCAAACTTTAACTAAGTTTGAAAGACCTCAATTAAATATAGATGAAAATGAGTTTGATGGATTATCAAATATTGAAGTTGCAAAGCTATTAATTCAAAAGTCAGAATATTGTGAAAGTGACAAAAAAGTTTTTCTATTGCTTGGTGATATTGCTGATGGGCTTCAAATCAAAGAAGCAGCTAGATATTTTTCAGCTTCGCATTACCAGAAAAAAACGGCTGAAAAAATAGATGATGTTATAGCTCGCGGAAGGAAAGCATTCTTTTCTTTTCTTAAAAAGAGAACTAATAATCCTGAGCTTGCTCAAAGAGTTACAGAAATTCTTTTTGCAGAGCCTTTGGTAGAACTTACAATGGAAGCAAATGTTATTTCTGATGATGATGTTGCTTCTGTTCAGCCTTTGGTCGTTGAAGCTACTGTTAATGAACCTCTTCCTCCGATTTTGCAGATGAAATATACTTCAGACATTTCTGATGATGATTTGAGACAAATTCGAACTTTTGCTGAAGTGATTGATGTCGATGATACAGTAGTTGACAGGTTCTTGGAGTTGGTGTTTGTTAGAGAAGAAGCACATTCTACTTTAAGTAAAGAAGATGTAATTTTAAAAATGGGTTTTTTAAAAGCATTATCTGAAAGTAAGCTGGTAAACCAGGTCCAAAAGTTGCCTGATAATTTATTTTCACTGGAAGAGGAATACAGGCATTATTTGATTTATTGTAGAAATAGTGAAAAAATGAAAAGAGATATTTCTAATTTACTTGGACATTCTTCAAGTCATGAACTGCATTCTTATTCAACAAAAAGAGAAATAGCTGTATTTCTAACTAATAAAGAGAGGTCCCCTCTTAAAAGGGATGGAGTAACTGACTTCGAATCCTTATTTGGGGACAGGAAAGCTTCATCCTCTGTAGATGACGATAGAGAAGTTGATGCTATGACAAAAGCAAAAAGATTTATTAAAGATATTGTTACTCTCGATGCAAGTGGAGCTAATGGAGCTCTTAGGCTTTTCAGGAAGGCAGTTGAAAAGGAAAAAGTAGAAGGTCGTTTTATTTTTGGTTACTATAATAAAGCTGAAGCTACAGTAAGTTTGCTTCAACATTTTGAGAGGCTTAAAGCACAGAATCTAAAAACAGGAACCTTTAAAATGACTATTCTTCCAGACTCTAGTAGTAATGAAGATGTATTAGTTGAAACAAATGACACTGTGTATTTAATTAAAATAAAAAGTAATTTTGAACGCGCAGTTGCTCCATACGATATTGATAAAATGAAAGCCTTTGCAAAAAATATCAGATCAAAGCAAGCTTTTGCTGTTTTTGAAACTTCTTCAGGAAATGGAAAAACAATGTTTCCTGTCTGTGTCGTGAAGAATGCTGGAAACACATTAATTGACCTGGAAAACAGAGTTATTAATGAAAAGAATAAAAAAGAATTTATTGACGCTTTGAGAGAATTGCTTGCTATTCAAAGGGAGAATGAGAAATTTCAATTGTGGGATATTAATGGAAACGACATTTCTAGCCCATTAAGAAAGCTATTAGGAGTTTCTGCTTCCAGTATGTTTGGTTCTACTCAGGTGGCTTAAAGATTTATTTAAACTATTACATGACTATGATTTGGACTATCCATGTTATGCATATGCATGCAATGTCCAGCATCTTCGGCAAGTGCACTGGCAAGTTGTATCTCTGGATACAATGTTAATGCTGCTCTTCTGTCTGAGCCGTAGCCTTCATAAATATTTTGCCTTACTTGTTCCTGGCTAATTCTATGTCCATAGTTAGGCAAAACCTGAGTTCTTATGTGTTCAGCTGCATTATAAAAGAAGCTTAAAATTCTTGCTGAACGTCTTCCTGAAAGTCCACCCATAAGTGCTGCGCTAATTTCTGCAAAAGGTTCTGCCCTGTTTTGTAGGTAGTAACTAACCATATGTTCTTGGTTTTCGGGAATATTTCTTTTATCTCTTTCATAGGCATCAATAAATCCCTGGGCATTTGAATGAGAGCTTAAAAAATCTAGTCCGTGTCCACCTTCGTGGAAAACGGTATCTTTATTCCACTCGTCCTGACCGTTTCTATCTTCAATACCATTTCTTGTTCCATACGTAATATATGTCTGGGGAATAACAATTGTTTTTCTGTCTGGTAAATATAACCCGGGAACGTTTGCCCATCTTCTATTATCGACCCATCTACCATCAACTTTTTCAATCCATGGTTTATTTGGATCTATAGGTGTGTTTTCATCAGATGTTCTCCATGAAGGGTTTAACCAGTAATAAGTTTGTTCTATATTTCTTCCTATTAATGTCCAGGTCTCATTTCTGTGAAATGCATTTGTAACACCTTCTGGAATACTCTTAAGAGAATTGTTTATGCTAAATAAATAATTAGTGGCAAACCCGGCATGTTCTGGTAGCCATAAAACAGGAGATACTGGATACCATGAATCATAACCGCTTCCAGTATCATGAACTTCAAAAACTCCCTCTATTCCTGCATTTCTTGGATCTATTATTGCTGCTGGTTGTGAATTATCAGTTGGTCTGGTAAATAATCGCCCCTGGGTTCTGTCCTGTTCATCATAAATAGCTCTTGATATTCTACGTCCGGGGACTCTGTCTTTTAATAGTCCGATAGTAAATCTTCCATCAGTATTTGTTTGGACTTCAAGATATGCTTGGTATTCGGCTGGAATATTTCTAGTTATTACATTTGATACTTGTAGCCTTGGTGGTCCTTGGATAGCTGGTTGTACAGTGTTTCCCTTTGCAATATTTGGAAGAAAATGACTCCCTAAAAGTGCAGCAGTGCTGCCAAGAAATGCCCTTCTATCAACGATATTTGCCATACAATACTCCTATACCAGCGTTTATAGGTGAAAAACCAGTAATAATATAGATTAATTTATTAATTAAAGTAATACTAACATTTAAGCTGAAAATTTATTCTTAATGTATTTATTGATTTTGTAAGAAAATTAAATAAAATTTAATCATTTTTGTTTTTGCAAACGGTTAAATTATATAAAATGGGAATAGCAACAAGATTTTATCCTTTACAATTTTCCAGCTCTCGGATTCCAAGTAGTGTTCTGGCAAAATTTAAACCGTACGATGAAGGTATTCATGACACTAAACTTTTTCGATCTAAAAGTCTAATAGGATTATCTAAGGTTATTATTAATAAATTTCCAAATGGTGTGCCTATTTATAATATGGCTTGTTCTTATGGGCATGAACCATATTCTGTGTCATTGTTATTAGCAGAACACCTTGGTGGTCTTCAAGAGGTGGCTGATAAATATCCTATTATTGCAAGTGATAGAGCAGATGAAATCATTGATACTGCAAAAAGTCAAATACTTTGGATTGATGAAGACAATCTGGATACTTTAAAACAATTTAAGGCACATGAACATTTTATAAATCCTATAAAAGTCAATGATGGTGTAAACGAATTTCAAGTTTCAGATCAATTGTTTAAGACTGTTACTTTTTCTAAGGGTAATATACTTGACGAAGTTAGAAAACTTTCTCCTAATACCCCGGTGGTTCTTCTTACAAGGAATTTGTGGTACTACTTGGATGATACTACTGCAACAAATCTTGTCTTTGATTTAAATGGTAATCTTGCTTCAGGAAGTATTTTAAGTATGGGAAATGGTGATTCTAAGTGGCATTTTAGAGGAAGATATACCGTTGGGGATTATTTTGCATTCATCGATCATATCTTTGATGATATTTCTAATAGTCTTGAAGAAAAAGATACCTTTTGGGAAAAAACAACTTTTCAGAAAAAATGATTACTACTTTACTTTTACTATAAGAGTAATTGTGTTAAACCCACTAGTGAATTTTTGTCCCGTGATCTGTAAATGATGCGTTCCTAGATCTGCATCTTTTGTAATCTTAAGCATTACTTTTGCTTGTGGAAGTTTGTTGCAATTTTCGTCCAAGTGATGTTGCTGAACAGCAACACAATCTGTTCCATTGAAAATTATGTCGCCTTCTGGATCTAAACCAAGTAAGCTAATCCTGTCAGTAATATCAACTAGTGTATCTCCATCTATTTGTTTAGATACCTCAATTAGATTTGCTTCTACAGCTTTTTGTGTAAGTGGTGGTATTGTGGGAGTTATACCAACAGCGTTTGATCTGAGTGACATATTATAGATCTCCTTAAATAATTCTTTGCTACCTGTGTTCAAGTTTATCAACAAATTAAATTTTATTTATAATCCAAAAGGCTTATTTATTTTAAAAACAAATACGCCTTTTGATTTGTATAGGTCATTCACAATCTTTTTTAATTAAGAATGACTTTTATTTCTAGAGTGTAAAAGTTCTAACTTATTGTGGACAAGTAACTCCTGGAGGTACAAATGGAGCAAACTCAGGCTTGATCATTCCATTCTCACAATAGGTACTTGGATCAAATCCACCAGGAAAGCCACTGCTAGAAGAGCTAGAACCAGCTGGAGGAAATCCACCTGAACTTGTTGATGAGGATGGTGGACACGTAAATCCTTCAGGTACAAATGGAGCAAATATAGGAAGTATCATCCCATCCTGACAAATTGCATTTGGATCATTGCTGTTTATGTCTGGAAGATTTTCTGGATCAAGAGTCCCATTAAGAATTCCATTTATAATATCATCAAAATTGATGCCAGAAGGAATTTCTACTCCAATAAAATCTGTTATTTTATCAATTGGAATTTGACTTAAATCTAGTCCTGGAGGTAGATCTATTAAGTCATTTAAATTAAAATTACTTGGTAAGAATGCTAAATCTTCAGGGGTAAATCCAAAGAATGGAGGAATCTTTGATAAATCTTCTATGTTAAATCCAGGTGGTAATTTGATTACATCCTGCAAATTAAAACCAGAAGGAATTTGACCAACAATATCTCCAAAGTTTATTCCTTCAGGCAGTTTAAAGGTCTCTAAGAATTTAGGGAGATTATTAAAATCAATTCCTGTTGGAATAGAGTCAAATTTTACACCCTTGGGTAAATTGTTTGGATCAAACCCTGCTAAATCTTCAAAGGAACCATTTATAGGAATATTATCGAATTGTGCGATTAGGGCAGCTTGTCCGTTTTCATCAATAGTTATATCTTCTCCAGTAACTTCTGAAGCTTTTTCAATGGCTTTGGCAGTATTATCAAAAGCAATTTTTATAAAACCACTTGCCAGGTTGTTTTTTGTTTTAACTTGAAGATTTCCGCTAACTGGAAGGTAGCTTTGAGTCTCTATGTCCCTTCCATTGTTACCCTCAATTAACTGTCTTACTTCATTCCCTACATTTATTGTTTCTCCTGTTGTTTTGCTTGTGCTGGATAAAGTTAACATTAAATTTTCATCATTTAAAGGGACGGGCATTCCCAGTAGTAATCCAGATATAACATCAGAGGGATCAATTGCAGTAGTGATCTTAAAGTCAAGTATATTTTTGTTTGTTTCTTTCTCGATTTCAATATTTAATTGAAGTTTACCCGTCTCAGGATCAATAATAATGTTATTAAAACCACCTTTAACTTTCAAATTTTTAAAAGGCACATTTCCTGTGCATGTAGCTCTAACGGTTCCCCCTGCAGCGATTGGTACTTCTCCAGACTGAGCGCCACTTATATCCCCATTGTTATTTGTCTGGGCAAAAGATACTAACATTGGTTCTATACTTAAAATTATTATTAGTAATAAGACCACGACATTTGTTCTTTTCATTATTTTTTTTCTCCAAAGAAATCTTACGCTAACTAGATTATTTGCTAATGGATTTATTGTCAATTGATCTTTAGTATTAAATTGTTCCAATGATTTGACATCTCTTTAATAAGAGTACAAATGGTTCTAAACATTATGTATTTAATTAATTGATCCTTAAAAAGGAGCAATTATGCCAATTCGTTTTTAAAGTAAAGAAGGAGCTTTTATAAATTTTCTAGCTCCTAGGATAATTGTTAGACCAATCAAAGATAAAAATTCCAGGTGCCATTTTATACCTAAAAAACCAATTGCATAGAATGGTAGCGCTAAAAGTATAACTGCTATCCAAATAATCAGATTATGTTTATTAAGAGGGGCATTCTTTTCATTCTTGGGAAAAATAAAATAAAAAATGTAGCTTGGAGCTATTAGAGCATAAAATGCCATAAATGATCTGTAGATAATTTCGTTTAAATCTATATCTAAAATAGAATGAATGCCATTTAACATCTTTGGCAGAATGTAAATGATTATTGCGGATATAAGTAGAGCAGGAAGAATTACTTTGTTTCTTTGAATTGACTGGAGTGAAGTAATATGAATAATTGACGTGAATCCAGCTTGAATAAATATATGAAGAAGAATTGCGTAGACAAATAAATCTGGAATATTGTTTCGGACTAAGGGCAGTCCTGAAATTATGCTATTAAAAGGTTCTGAATATACAAAAGTAAAAAGTATCATTACAAGAAACATAACTGCAAAGCCAAGTGTAAAAATAATTTTAGAATCATGATGATTATTTGATTGCCTTACTTTGTGGAATGTTAAATCCAGGTATGGGCAAAGTAAAAATCCAAATGTGCAAATAGGAGTTAAAGATAAGAGTGCGCCTTTGTCTTTAACTAAATTAACAAATTCGAAAAATCTAAATTCCTCTAAAGGTACAAAATATAAGGCTGATAAAATGCATAATAAAGAAAATAACCAGACAAAGATTGCACCGAAACCCTCAGATTTAATAGTAAGAAAATATAGCAGAATAAGTCCAACACAAATAAGAGTTGTTAAATTCTTAGGAGTAAAAATACTTATCCAGCCAAGAAAATAGATTTGAAATAAAATTGTGACTATTGAAAATGTTGTACAGGCTAATTTGTTTCTATTAACTATTTCTAGACTATCTTCCTGCCTTTTGATAAGATATCCCATTCCTGCAGCACCAATAACGTTTGGGACTGCAAACATTAGCCAGCTTAAAGGACCATAATCTCTCATCAGGATTACAGGCAAGAACATTCCTATGCACCATGTCCATGAACAAGCCAGAAAACTAGCCCATCCCACTATTTGAAATATATTTTTCATTGAAATAGATTTTATTTTCTTTTCTTAGAATTTATTGGTGTGGCATGAAATGTAATAGTGCATTTGCCAACACGTCTTTGTTTTTCATTTGGTGCAGACATTAGCTGACATATAGTCATATCTAAATCTATATTGAATTCTTTTTCAGTTGAAATCAAATCTTCGATATTTTCTCTTGGTGTCATTTTGTAAACAGCTGGACCAATACAAGGTCTTAAAAAACGGTATTCTAGTTTTTTACAAACCACTCTGTATAACCCTTTTGTTTTCTTGAAGACGTAAGTTCCGCCAGCAATTTCGCTATTCCCCAATAAGATTGCTCCAGCCATGGCGTTGTACCAATTTTTGTTAAACCTCCTAAAAGGTAAAATTGCTTCACTTTCGTCCTTGGTCATAACAAGTCCGCTTGAAAATGCAAATGGTAACCAGATTAAAGAGCAAACCTTATTCCAAAAATTGTTTTTAGTAGATAGCTTGCCTATGAAGGCTTCAACTTTTCTGATAAAACCTAATTTATTCTCTTTTTGCTTAGGGCTGTTCTCTTCTGGAAGAATTATTTCTTCTTCACTTAAATTAAGCTTATCTACTTTATTGATTTTAATGTTTTCTGTAGTTGTCATAAAAACAAGTCCTAATTTTAACACAGAAAAATAGAAGTACAGATACCCTTTTCGATGGCTCTATAGCTCTGTATTTGTCATATTTTAAGCCAGAAAAACAAAGCAGTGTACCTTTAGTTAAAGATTTTTCAGATCGTATAAACTTAATGATTGGTAAGGAATTGGGTGGATTAAGAAAAATATTTCTATGATAATACGTCGTGTAGCTCAAACCCCAGTAACAAACAACGTTCAACCCCAGAATGAAGGTGTGATTTCTACGGTTAGTAGATCACCTGAAATTAAATCTGAAAATAAAGCAAGCTATCCTTTAAAACTTTTGAAAGGAGCTTTTGTTGCTGCAGTTGTTACTTTTGTCTCATTTCTTTCTCCTGAAGTTGGTGTAGCAATTCTTGCTTTGTTGATGACAGATTCAAAGAGAGATAATTAATGCTAAACCCCCCCCCGCTAGTTTCAGTCATATTATGTGTTTATAATAGAATACGACTTTTACCGCGGGCTCTTAACTCTGTTATTAATCAGACATTTAAAGACTATGAATTAATAATTGTAGATGATGGAAGTACCGATAAAATAAATGAGCTTATCTCTTCAAGCTTAAATGAAAGGTTGAATTATACATATATTCGCCATGACACTAACAGCGGTATTTCAATGTCAAGGAATACTGGTGTTAAGGCTTCTCAAGGTAAATATATTACGTTTATAGATTCTGATGATGAATATAAAAATATTCATTTGGAAAAAATGATTGAAATTATGAAAGATAAACCTGAAATAGATTTCATTCATTCTTTCCCGGAGGTTGTTGGTGATGAGAAGGATGATATGTGGTTGCCCAGCATTGAAGGAAATAACAAATTAATTCATATAAATGATTGTGTTTTTGGGGCGACTTTTTTTGCAAAAAAAGAAGTGTTTAGAGAAATGGGTGGCTATAAGAACGTTTCATTTAGTGAAGATGGTGATTTCTTCAAAAGATTAAGTCTGTTGAATAAATTTAAAATATATAAAGCCAAAGAAAAAACATATATTTATTATCGTAATGTTGAAGACTCTATTTGTAATATCTTAAAAAGAATTAACTCCTAGTAGAAATATAACTTTTGTAAACTCTTTCTTTGAAATAAATCCTAATTTAATAATAAGTAGTACCCTTAACAAAAGTCTTAGCATTTCTATCCTGAGATCCGGGTCTTGTAATGCTTTGGAGGTTGAAAAAAGGCAGGTAAAAATGACTGTAAAGAAAAACAGTAAGATTCAAGTTCATTATGTAGGCATGCTTAGTGATGGCTCTATCTTTGATAAATCACCTGAAGAGCAACCACTGGAATTTGTAGTAGGTAGTGGACAGGTTATTCCTGGGTTTGATCAAGCAGTAGAAGGAATGGCTTTAAATGAAGATAAGAAAGTAACTATTAGCGCTGACAATGCTTATGGTCAAAGAAATGAAAAATTGGTTGGTGAGTTTCCTCGAACATCACTTCCAGAAGGCTTTGTCCCTAAAATAGGGATGATTATTACGTTGAATGATAAGGATGGAAGAGCTTTTCCTGCCACAATTCTGAGCATTGCTGAACAAAATATAACTATTGATTTAAATCATCCACTTTCTGGAAAAGATTTAACTTTTACAATAAAGATAGTTAGTATAAATTAAAGCTGTTTATTATTGATTTCTAATAGCATTCATTATAAATCCAAATGCAGTGCTAAGTACTCTGGGACTATTGTCTATTGAATGGTGATCAATATCGCTTCCTTGTACAAGCATTGATCTGTCTCCAGGTCTTAAATTATTTGGAGGGGCTCCATTTGTAAGATATGAATTGTCTTGAAATATTGAGCAGTGTCTTCCAGTATGATCAGGTCTTTCTTCAACAGCAGATCCCAATTCGTGAGCTCTATGTTGTATTCCATCAACATAAACAGTTGCGGCAAAAGGTATATTATGAAGCCTCGTGTTTATATTGTTTTGCAGACTTCCAGCTCCATAGCTGTAGCAAACAGCTGATACATCTTGATAGTTATAACCTCTTCCACTAAATGCACCTACACCTCTCCAGGCGTCTTCAATGACATTCCCTACATGAGCTTCAACTACTGCAGGATGGAGTGGTGATCCAACTCCTGCTCTGCTCCATAATTCATGAGATACGGTTCCTGCTCTGACTTCTAGAACATCACAGCCTGCATTTAAGAATTGTTGAATTTGTCCTCTTATCCCAGCTGAAGATTCAGGGGAATCAAAATCATGTAAGTGTCCATTTGAAATTACAACAAGATGTCTTGGACCATTGCCACTATGATTTGTGGATTGATGAAAATTATATAATGCATTTGAATTATCTGATGAATTAGGATTGTACTCGATTGATCTGTGATAATTTGTGAGCTCTTCATTAGTCGTTGCATCATTTCTTGTTCTTGCTTGCTCAACAAGTCCTGAAATGCTTCTTTGTTCAATATGATTAAACAATAGGGTTATTGGATTATATTGTCTTATTGCTCTCCATATATTTCTTGCTGTGTTAACAGCTCCCTGAACTAGTCTTGTAAAGAAAGAAGGACTTTCTTCAGTGGGTGTTTCTTGTGATGTTATAAATTGATCTCTGTCTTCAGAGCTAGAATCTCCTGGTGAACTTAAGTTACCTGGTATAAAAGGGTTTAATGAAATTGGGTTTTGCCCAACCTGTAAACTAGGTGCTATTGCATTCATAATATTTATAGGGTTCTTAAATAAGAATATATCTATAAATATAAGGCAGAAAACCTCTATAAATTGATATGCAAATACACTAAGTGTTAAATAGTTATTTTTAGATTTTGAACTCGTTAAGGCTTTATTAAAATTTTACTTTTCTTTCTTCTTTTTATGAGAAGGAGAGATTTGCCAGAATAGTAATTTTGGTAGGATAAATTTTTGATTTAAAGCCATTGAAACTTCATCACTGGTAAATGCAACCTTTTTAGCTGCCAAATTTGCATTGTTTATTGTTTCTCTTAAGTCATTTTGAATCAGAGGATCAGCTCTTATCTCATCTAATTGTTCAATAATTTTTCCTGCACGAATTAAAAGATCATTGGTGTTTTCAAAGGCAGCTTTGTTATTTGCTAATTTATTTGCATTCTTTATGGTCTCGTTTAGATCTTTAGAAATGGTATTTGCCTGTGAAAGCAGTTTGCTTAGATTGTTTTGTGCATTAGAATCTGACGCAAAATGTTGTGCTTTATCGATAGCAGCATTTAATTGGTCTACGGTATCATGAGCATTTTCAACTAATTGTTTTAATTCTTGCCCGTTTGGTAAGGTGTTAATAACTTTGTTTGTGCTTTCAACAACTAAATCTGCTTTTTGAACCAGATTTGCTGCCCCTGATGTAACGTCTTGGATGTTCATTCCAACCAATTTAGGATCTAGTGCGTTTAAGATTTCACTTATCCTCTCTAGAGACTGAAACGAATCAATAGTCTGTTCACCAATAACTGTTTGTCCATCCATAATAGTTAGAGATGACATTCCTAAGAAAATGTCCAGGAATTTATCACCAACATATCCACTTGTTCTTATAATAAATCTTGAATCAGTTGGGATTACAACTTTAGGAAGTTGAATCCTAGCTTCTACAAGGACTTTATTCTCTTTTGTATCAAGGGTTAGACTATCTACTCTGCCAACTCGAAGACCATTTATACGTACAAAAGATCCTTTTGTTAGTCCAGCTACATCATTAAAAACAATATTAAAGTGCCCTTGTTGTTGAACACTAAATTCTCTTAAAAATGCCCAACCTACTACAAGTAAAAGCAGACCTGTTATTGCAAATATTCCAATTTTAATTTCGCTTAAGTATTTCATTCTTATTCTTATTACAAAGTATTAATTTTACCTTATTCTAGTAACCCTGAAAATATAGGACCATTTACCTCAGCATTAACAAATTGTTTTACATAAGGATTCTCAGATTTAAAGAACTCTTCAGGGGAACCTTCCCATACAATATTTCCTTTATATAACAATAATACCCTTTGAGCTGTTCTTTTTATTGTAGATAGCTGATGGGTGACAATTATACTGGCTGCTTTGAATTCTCTTGACAATTTATTTATATAATCCTCAATTAGAGTAGAGAGTATTGGATCAAGTCCAGTAGTTGGTTCATCATATAAAATTATTTCTGGCTTACTTGCAATAGCCCTTGCAAACCCAATTCTTTTTTTCTGACCACCTGAGAGTTGGTCTGGGAAATAATCTATATATTTTTCCAATCCAACTAACCTCAAATTTTCAATTATATGCTCTGCCTTTTCTTCTTTTGAAAACCCGTTGTTTTCTAAAGCCAGTTCAATATTTTCGCCAATTGTATAGGAGTTTAATAAAGCACTACCCTGAAATACCATACTTATTTTGTCAGTCGTCATTTTTACAGTGCCACTATCAGGAGTTTCCAGTCCAGCTATTATTCTTAGTAATGTAGATTTTCCTACTCCAGAAGGACCTACTATAACAATACTCTCACCCTTTTGAACGTCTAAAGAGACATTGTCAAGAACCATTAATTGATCAAATGATTTACTTACGTTCTTTACGCTGACAATTGATTCCATATTATGATTACCTTACAAAAGCCGGATCTAAAACCTTAGCAACTGAGTATACGCTATTTGTAATCAGAAAATTAAATAAAAATATTCCAACCATTGACCACACTACAGCTTTGGTGGTGGTTTGCCCTACGCCAGCAGCTCCACCACTTGTATTCATTCCAAATGTACAGCTAAGAGTTGCGACGATAGCACCGTTCACCAGTGCTTTTGCCAAAGCGATAAATATATCCTTGTTTCCTACTACAAGTCTAAAAGAATCAAAAAACATATAAGGGTCAAGATGAACATAAACAATTGCTATTAACATTCCGCCAGTACTTCCAATATAAATAGCAAAAACTGTTAAAAGTGGGGTCATAATCATTGAAGCAAGCAGTCTTGGTGCTACTAAAAATGAAATTGGTTTTTGCTTCATTACTATAAGGGCATCTACCTGTTCAGTAACAGTCATAGTGGCAATTTCTGCTGCCATTGCTCCACCAATTCTAGCTGCAATCATAACTCCTGCTACTACAGGTCCAATTTCTCTTACTATTGAAACTGCTACAGAAGTTCCTAGTGTACTGGTGTTTCCAACTCCCATAAGTTGTTTTGAAATCTGCAATGTAAGAGCCAGCCCAATAAAAAAGCTTACGATTGCAACGACAGGTAAGGTATCAAATCCAAATTTACTTGCTTGTTCAATAAATTCTTTTTTTGAAAACTTACCGCTACAGATACTAAAGGTTGCTAATAGAAAATTTCTAAAGGATTCACCCAACTCAACAAGCCAGATTAAAGGTTGATTCCCAAGTTTTGTTAGTGAAGACATTTTTTATATTCTATTGATTTAGTCTTGATTTATTATAGCAATTTAATTGAGTGTGGGGTGTATAAAGAATTCTAGAATAAGATTGATCTGTCATTGCGAGGGCTGAAAGCCCGAAGCAATCTCACATTACCGATATTGCTTTTGTGAGATTGCTTTGTCGAGTCTTCGACTCTCCTCGCAATGACAAAACAGTCTTATCTTCGAAAGTTGTTACAAAAAACTTTACTAACTTGTTAAATATTATCTAAGATAGAAAACTATTCTGACTGAATTCATCAACACTTCCACCTTCTGCTGCATTTACTCTTTGTGTCTTTTGCTCTACTTCTATTTGCGAGTTGCTGGATTGAACTAATGCTTCTCGCATTATTTTAATTTGTTCTTTTGCTTTTTCCATCATTTCTCTTGCTGTTTGTAATAATTCTCGTAGACCAGAGCCTGATGATGCTTCTGCATTATATTGCTGTGCTTGTGATGTATGATCTGCTGCTTGGTTTCTTGCATTATCAGCTGTAGAATTTTGTGTGGATATATTGTTTCTTAAATTCTCTAAACCTGAAAGTTGATTTTTGTTTTGTCCCTGACTGGCAGAGTCAACATTTCCTGAACCTCCTGATTGATTGGAGTCAGTTCCTTGTGTTCCATGGATTCGAATATTATTAATGCTTGTCATATAAATAAAATAAAAAAGACAATGGCTTACAGTCATTATCTCCTGACACAGTTAATCACCAGATAGTTATGTCTAAGTTATGTCTGGATAGGACTTAAAGATAGGGTTTCATTAGTACCAAGACAATAAAACGTAAACAAAGGAATAGCTTACTTTTTTATCAGTAAGCTATTCCTTCTTATATTTCTAACTATCTTATTTTAGACGCTTCCCAAACTTACAGGAGTGGTACTTGTTGCGGTAGAAGCGCTGGAGACCAGTGATTCGCTACTAGGAGTAGTGGTTGCTGGAGTGGTTGTTGTGGTAGTAGGTTCAATTGATGTAGAATCTGATTCTATTACATTTACATTTGAATCACTATCTTCTAAACTTGTTGAATCGCTGCCTTCAACTTCTGTTTCTGATGTTTCAGCTTGTTTAGCTTGTTGTTTAGCCAAAATTTCAGCATCTTCTTCAGCTTCATCTTCAGCTTCATCTTCAGCTTCTTCAGCTTCAATTCTTGCATCTTCTGCTGCATCTGCTGCATCTTGAACTGCCTGGTCAGCTTCAACGAATGACTCAATGTCACTAATAAGTCCAGCTGTTGTCCAATCGGCCATATTTTCTCCGCTATTGAAAGAACTTTCGCCAAACGTACTATTATTACCGGAGCTTTCACCAGGTCTATCACTATCTAAAGAATCTAAAGCATCTAATAGTGCATTCATACTTTCTTGAACGTATGAAAATGCATTAAAGCCTGTTCCTGAGCTAGTTGTAGATGGACTTGTAGAACTTGTATTTGAAACGTTTAATATAAACATTTTTTTCCCTCTCAATTATTACCTTGGTATGACGATTGGCATAATACACAGGGATGATTAAATGATAGTTAAAATACATGTAGTAGAAAATTAATATTTTTTGATAATCTTTACTTAACTCACTAGGGGTATACTCTGACCATGTTTTAAAAAGGGGTCAGTTACAAGGAGGTCCTTATATGTCAAATGCAGGTAGTTATATTTCAGCTGGAGCTTCGCTAGGTTCAACAGCTTCTAGTCAGATGGCATCTGGTAATCCATCAGCTTCAACAGCTACTAAAGAGCAGGCAGGATATCAATATGCAGCAGCTTCAGATGAGATTCAAAACAATGTGGCTCAGTTAGAAGTTTCAAAAGCTTCCAGACAAGAGCTTACAGCAGGAATCTAGTAGTTTAAGTTAAATGAATTACAAAGAAAGCACACCTTAAAGGGTGTGTTTTTTTTTGCAAATTTTAATAAAAACAAGTATTTAAGATAGTTATTTAAGAATAGGTTAAGAAAAAAAGCAGTATTTTCCTATCAATTAATATTGAGGTTTTCCTTTGTATATTTGTAAGGCAGATAAAAAAAAGGAAATTACGGATGTTTTTATTGAATTTTGCAGTTAATAGTGAAATGGCTCCTTATCAAACTGCTCATGGTGCTTTAGCTCGGAGAATGAGCGAAGCTCATGGCAATATAGCGAGTGTAAATGAAGCTCTTGCTAGAGGGACAATGAATGAGGCTGAGGCTCAAACCTGGCTAACTTTCTATACTAGAATTGCAAGATATACTCAAGAAGCTAGGGCTACTCTTATAGAGGCTGAAGTAGCGATACTTACACTTGCAAAAGAAGCTAGAAGACTTATAACAGCAGGAATTTAGTGCAAAATGATTTAACCCTAACTTGGTAAAGGTTTTAATAAGACTTTTTGATACTTTTTAATTAATACTATTCTGCTGGTAATGCAGCTTTGTTACTTTCTTTTTGATATTTCTTATCTGCTATACCTCTTTCGTTTAATTCCATAGCATAACTATATAGTTCTCCAGCAATTTCTTTAGCTGCCATTGATACTTGCATTGCTCCAGGGTGGAATCCTGCCATTGCAGTTGCTTCTACTGCAATATCACCGGCTTCTCCTGCAGCACCTGTTACTTTTGCGGCATCAGCCTCTACACAATTTGTTGCAGTTGGAGCAAAAGCCATAGAGACAAGATTATTTAATTTTTGCCACAAGTTTTGAATAGCTCCATCTCCTGAGATTTGCTGGGTGGGACCGTTGTCTCTTTCAGTATTTTGGGTATTGCTGAGTGCAAAATTTTCGAGCCTTTGATTTTGTAGTGTGTCTAACTGGGCAATAAGCTGTTGTCTTTGCTCATTATAGTCCGAAGCAAGGGGATTAAGAGTTGAGAGTGCAGTTAGCAGTTGAGTTATTTGTTGTGTTTGATCAATCGGTGGCATTTCTCTATCCCTCTATAATCCTTGTGATTTTGATTGACCAGAAGCAATTTGCTCTTTATATTCAGTATCCAATTTTGCTATTCCTAACTTTCTTAAAACCAGTAATAAGCCCTGGTTGTGAGCAGATGCTGACTTTAAATGTAAGTCTGATATATTCCAATTCTTTTTGTCTAACATACCAGCTTGTTCTTTTAATTGTTTTGAAAGTTTATCTGAATTTTCAGAGTCTTTTAGTAGATCATCAGCTTTCATTCTGAAATCCTTTGATCTGGATTCTAATTCGTCTGCAATTTTATCCAATACTTCAGGAGATGCATTAGTAGGGACAAGCATTTTTAAGTCATCTGGAAGCATGCTTATAACTTCTTTTGCAGCTTTAGCCTTTTCTTCCTTAGATGCTTTAGTACTTCTTAACTCATTGGCTTTTGCTCTAACAGCGTTAGCTTTCTGTTTTAAATCATTACTGACTTTTATATATTCTTTTGCTCTTTCAGATTTTGCCTGAGAATCATTTTGATAATTTGTACTTTCCTTTAATAAGATTTGTGCAACATTTTTATTTGAGTTACTTTTGTTTAATATATCTTGAGAGTTCTCTAGTGCAGATATTGAGTTTGAATCGTTTATCTCTGAGATGTTAATATTGTCTGTCATGAATTCCCCTCCAATAATTAGGATAACGACCAATTTGGTAGGGGAAGTAAACCAGATATAGGTTATAGGAAAGTTAATACGAAAAAATAATATATTTAGGTGGGAGTATCCCTCTTTTAGTCACTATAAAAGCCATTAGGTTAAAATCTGGTTAATGTTTTATGTAGAAGTAACCATTCTCAGAGGGATTCTTTGAGCAATAGGGTGATCATCAAGTTTTACACCTCTGGAAAGAGCGACTCTGCCAGTTCTTGCAATCTCTTTAATTCCAAATTTGCTTAAAAGGTGAACTATAGCATTAATTTTCCCTTCGTTTCCAGTAACTTCTACAATTAAAATATCTTCAGCTACATCTACAATTCTGCCTCTAAATAAGTCAGCAATTTGAATAATTTCAGATCTTGTATTTGTATTTGAGGAGACTTTTATTAAAGCTAATTCTCTATCTACAAAGCTTGACTCAGTAAGGTCAGTGATTTTTATTACGTTAATTAATTTGTGGAGTTGTTTTGTGATTTGTTCAATGGCTACGTTGCTAGCATTTACAGTGATAGTGATTCTAGCCAGATCTGGGTTTTCGGTAGGGCCAACAGTTAGGGATTCTATGTTAAATCCTCTCCTTGAAAAAAGACCAGCAATTCTGGTTAAAACACCAGATTCATTTTCCACTAATACTGATAAGACTCTTTGCATAAGGTTATATTCTAGCTTAAATGTTTCTATATTTCCTGAGACTTATCAACTTTAACTATCAAACCTGTTTTAACCATACATTTGAAATAAAGGTTTATTTGAAGCTAAATAAAAGATTAAATTTATCTGAAATCAATGATTTATTATTATCCTTAACTAGAGGTGATAAAATTATTCTCTTAAATAGAGAGGAATAGCAATGACAAAAACAATTGATACTCAAAATGAACTCTTAAAAGCTAGTGATAATCAAACTTTGGCAATTGAAGATGCGATATCTACTATTCTTAATGCTATTGGAGAAAATCCTAAACGCGAAGGACTTTTGCTTACACCAAACAGGGTTGCCAGAATGTATAAGGAATTGTTCTATGGAATTGGCAAAGATCCTAAAGATGAAATAACTATTACATATAAGGAAGATCATGATGAAATAATTCTTGTAAGGGATATATCTTTTTATAGTGTTTGTGAACATCATTTAGTTCCATTTTTTGGAAAAGCACATGTTGCATATTTACCAAAGGATGGACTGATTACAGGGTTAAGTAAAATTGCACGTGTTGTTGAAGTAGCATCAAAGAGACCACAGCTTCAGGAAAGAATGACTACTCAGATTGCAAATGCAATCAAGGATAAATTAAATCCATTAGGTGTTGCAGTGATTTTAGAAGCTGAGCATATGTGCATGTCTATGCGAGGGATTAAAAAAGCTGGAAGTAAAACAATTACATCAGTTCTAAAAGGTGTCTTTCAAACAAATCAAGCTACCAGAGCAGAAGTACTGTCATTAATACTGCAAAACAAATAATTGTGCAAATAAAATCTATTTTCTCCTGTTCAGTATAGTGGTTTCAGCAAATTTAATTGCTGATTGTAATCCGTCAGGTAAAGCTTTGTTTTTCCCTGCTATATCAAAGGCTGTCCCATGATCTACGCTTATACGTAAGAACGGCAATCCCAAAGTTATATTTAAACCATTTAACCCTGCAACTGCTTTAAACATTGGAAGTCCTTGATCGTGGTAGAAGGAAACAAAGCAATCAAATCTTTGTTTTCTGTTTAAAAGAAAGTCCTGACCTGCCTTAGCTAGTGTTGCATCAGGTGATAAAGGTCCTGTGATGTTAAATCCAGATTTGTTTAATTTTTTAATTACGGGAAGAATAATTCTTTGCTCCTCATTCCCAAACAAGCTGTTTTCACTGGCATGTGGATTTAATCCTAAAATGGCTATTTTAGGATTACTGATTTTAAACCATTTTTTTAGTTCACTATTTAATATAGTTAAAAAATCAATTAGCTTTTTTTGAGTTATTTTTGATGAAACATCTTTTAGTGGAATATGCCTTGTATATAGGGCAAGCCTGAGATCTTTTGCGTTGAATAACATTATAGTTTTATCAGGATTAATGTTGCATATCTTGGCAAGTGTTTCTGTCTGACCTGAGAATTGGATGTTTGCTTTGTTTATCATTTCTTTTGAGACTGGCCCTGTAATTAGACTACTAATTTTTTTCTTAAGTGCAAGTTCGGTAGATAATTTAAGACATTCATAGGCGTGTTTTCCGCTGATACTTGATGGTTGACCAGGTTTAAAATTAAAATTCAATCCATCTATAGAGTGAAAGTGAAATTTGCTTTTTTTAGAACCTGAGATCTTTATCTTTTTAAAATAATCGTTTGCTCCAACAATGTAAGGAATTGAATCATGTTTCCATTTAGCCAGAACCTTTGTTAGTATTTCTGGACCAATTCCTGTAGGATCCCCATATGTTAAACCTATAAAGACTTTCTTTTTCATAGTTAATAATTTATCATGATTAATTGTAGTATATAATTTACTTATGGTTGGTTTATAAGGATGTAGGTATTTAAATGAAAATATTAATAGAAGGAAAAAACATTGAATTAACAGGTGCTCTTAAGGATTATGTAAATGATAAGTTTGACAGACTAAGGAAGCATTATGATCACCTTATTAAAGATCATGATATTAGGGTAAAACTTAGTATTGCTAAAAACCCGAGGGTAGCAAATAACAATATTACTGAGGTAACAATTTTCCTTGATGGACAAATTATTCGTTCAGAACAAGCTAGCGAAGATATGTATGCAAGCATTGATCTTGTGTCTAACAAGCTAGAGAGACAACTTCATAAATACAAAGATAGAATCTACAGAAGTCAGCAACACAAAGGAAGAGCTTTACCAAATCCAGAACTTGTGGGTGAGCTTATTGAATCTGATAATTACACAAATGGTGTTCATAGTGTTGTTGGGAAAATAATTAAATCTAAGAAATTTAAACTTCAACCATTAACCCCAGAAGAAGCTACTGAACACCTTGATCTTATAAGCCATGATTTTTATGTTTTTATTAATTCAAGTACAAAGCAAGTAAACACCATCTATAAGAGAAAAGATGGTGACTATGGATTGATAGAACCAGTACTTTAAAAACAAAGCTTATAAATTACACTGACTGTGCATTAAGGTTCAGCTCTTTCAGTCGGGATAATACCTGTTCTTTGGTCTCACCAATTGAACCGGAGTTATCAATTATAAAATCAGACTTTTCAGCTTTAATGTCAATTGGTAGTTGAGAGTTTATTCTTAGGCTAATTTCATTTTCAGTAAATCCTTTGTCTGACAATCTTTTTGTTTGTAATTCCTTCTTACAAGTGACGCACCAGATCTCATCATAGTATTGTTCTAGCCCACATTCAAATAATAGCGGGATTAAAGCTGCAATGATATTTTTATCTTTGTGCAATAAAACAAATGATTCCAACACTTTGTTTACTTCAGGATGAATAATTGATTCGAGCTCTTTCCTCTTTACTTCATCACTAAAGACTAGATCTGCTAAAGCTTTTCTGTCTATGTATTCAAGGTTATTGTTGTTAATAACACTATCTCCAAATGTTCTGGCTATAGTATCTGTGACATTGTTTTTTGTCCTTAGAAGTTCTCTAACAATGTCATCGGTATCGATAACAATTGCCCCATAATCTTCTAATATCCTTCCAACTGAACTCTTTCCAGTACCAAAACTTCCAGTTATTCCAATTAAATAAGGTATGCTTGCTTTACTGTTATTTTTCATTGTATTTAGATGATTCTTCAATTGGACTTGTTTTTAATTTAATATTTTTAATATTGTATTTGCCTTGTACTTTTATAGGACTGATAATGGAGTCTTTTAGTTCATTTATTGTAGGCCTTTTTGGGACTTTGGGTGGTTCAATATTTATAGAAAGTAAATAATAGCCTGGCAATGTTGTTAGTATAATTACTAATAAAGTATTTTTCATGACATTAATTAAAACATATAAGAAGAAAAAGGTAGTTAGAAGCAGCTCAGATATTGCAAGTATTTTTATAAAAAGGAAAATGTCAGGTTATAGTTTGATTGAAACTATGACAGTATTGGCTGTTCTGGGTATTGTGATGGGTTTATTATATGCATATTCAAATGATGGATGGAAATTCTTTTTTCAAAGTTATTCAAGGGGCTTGTCTCAGGTAAAAGCCAGACTTGTTGTTAAAATCGTGGCTGATGATTTGCTGGATGCAAATAAGGGGAGAATTTATATTGGAAGAGGAACATCTTATGGAATCCCATTTCCTGATGATGTAAAAGATAGTTCACCATTCATATATTTCACTAAACCGGTATTTTATGAATCTACAGGTGATGTTGTTGGATATGACTATGTTCTGTATTATTATGCAAAACCTAAACAAAACCCAGATGAAATTTATTCTCAAAGGGTTAGAAATAAAGTAGAGTATTTAATTCTAAAATCTGTAAAATTTAAGAATCAGAGTAAGACTTATACTGAAGATCTAAGTAAAAAATGGCCATTTCCACCACCAATTGTAGAAATTTACAAATCTACTCTTCCTCAAGATGATGAATTTATTCAGTCACTGGGTCAGGATCCGACAGTGGGATCTTCAGGAGCATTAAATCCTGATGGTAGTAGTAGTTCTCTAGGAGGTATTGCTACTTCATCCGGTAGTGGCACAGTAACCCAATCTAATAATTTGTTTACTGATCATTTTGCAGAACTAAAATCGGCAAGCAGGAATCTTCCTATTAGTGGTAATTTCACTGCTAATGCTCTAACGGATCCTTTTAATGAAGAAAAAGCAACCTTTACCTTTGGTCAGGATTATAAGAATGATCTGATCATTAATGTAAAAGCTTCCATTGAAGAGCCACCATTATATTTAGGGTTAATGTCTGTGATGACTGAATTTGAAGTCAAAGTTACTCCGAGAAATTAGTTCACTTCTGACCAATTAATTTATGTGTTTGTGGAACAACTCTTATCTTTGGATAAATGTTCAATAGATTCTTTTGAATATTTAAGAGTTCTAATTCCTCGGGAGGTTTAATATTATTTATTTCTGTAACTGGTTGAAGGAAAACTTCTAATTCATGGTTCTTGAATACTGATTTTATTAAATTTATTGATTTTGTTAGTTCTTCGCCTAATGTTTGTTTGGTTATTACAATCTTTACCCAGATTCCTTTAAGATTTTTTGCTTTCTTTGACACTTCAAGAAATTCTCTATGTCTATCCCATAGGATCCCTGTATTTGCAGATGAAGGTAACTTAAAATCCATTGAAATATAATCTAATGATTCAATTATATTATTTAATTCATGAGGTCTGTGTCCTCCAGTTTCCAGATAAATCGGGATTGAGAAATCTTTTTTTAATATAGGCAACAATTCTTTCAAAAAATTATGATGAATTAAAGGTTCTCCTCCGGTTAATGAAATACTATGATGTTTTGTTTTGAATAGTGGTTCTATGTAAAATAAAAGATTGCTAATGCTTAGCGGATTTTTGACTTCCAGGAATTCCCTTATTCCTGATTCTTTTTCTATTGTGCAAGATTCGTTTTTTGTAAGGCTATCAGGAGTATCACACCAAGTGCATCTCAGATCGCAAATGCTAAACCTTATAAAAAGTTGACGAACTCCTATAAGTGGACCTTCTCCTTGAATAGCAGAGAATACCTCACTTAAATAGCATTCATTATTCATAGGGTATTAATTGTAGCTTATTTAGTTGGCTCGCAATGACACATACAGTTTTAAAATGCAACTCATTTGTTAGAATAATTACATGAAACCAAGAGTTGGAATATTAGGTGCTACTGGTTATACGGGAGTAATTCTTACAAAACTCCTTTTAAATCACCCTGAAGTAGAAATAACTTATTTATCATCTGAAAAACATGCAGGAAAATATTTTTATGAAGTCTATCCTAACTTCTTAGGGAAGTTTGATGGAAAACTTAGATCTGTTGATTTGAAAGATGTTTCTTCAAGTTGTGATGTGGTCTTTTGTGCTACGCCAAATGGTTTTGCATGCGAATTTGTACCTAAGCTCTTAAATAAAAACAGTGAAATTAAGATCATTGATTTAAGTGCAGATTTCAGACTGGAGAAAAATATTAAACCGGGGAAAAAGCAAGCTATAGACATTGTTTATGGATTGCCAGAAGTTCATAGAGAAAAAATAAAATCTTCAAGACTTATTGCAAATCCGGGCTGTTATCCTACCTCAGTAATTCTTGCTTTAGCCCCGGCTATTAAAAATAAAATAATTGATTTAAACTCTATTATTATTGATTCTAAATCCGGAGTTAGTGGTGCAGGTAAGCAATTAAAACCGGAGCTTTTATTCTGTGAAGTAAATGAAATCTTTGCACCTTATAATCTTGTTGGAAAGCATAGGCACATTCCAGAAATGGAAAATGAATTAAGAAAACTTTCTGGCTTTGTGGAAAAATTTAATATTATTTTTTCACCTTATTTACTTCCAATCAGCAGAGGGATTTTAAGCACAATTTATGCAAATATTCAGGGACGCTGGAAAAAAGAACTAAATCAGGGAGAGCTTTACAAAATTTATAAGGACTATTATAAAAATGAGCAATTTGTTAAGGTCTTACCTGAAACCACTTATGCTAATACAAGGAATGTCAAGTATTCAAATTTTTGTCATGTAACACCATTAATTGATGAAAGAACAAATAGATTAATCTTAATTAGTGCAATAGACAATATGGTTAAAGGTGCATCAGGTCAAGCAATTCAAAATATGAATATAATTTTATCTTTTAAAGAAGATACAGGACTTGATAGTGTTGGTGAAATACCATAATATAGCTAATAACTTTTGGCTTGTAGAATTTAGTCAAAAGCAGTTAAAATCAACCTCATGACCGCACACATTAAAAACTTTCAAGAACTTATTTCTCAAATCAAGTCACAGGTTCCAATCAATGAACTTGTCTCAGAATATATATCCGTAAAAAAATCAGGACGTAGTTATGTGGCTTTATGTCCTTTTCATGATGATCATAAGCCTTCAATGCACATTAATCCTGATAAGGGGATTTTTAAGTGCTTTTCCTGTGGTACCGGTGGAGATCTGATTTATTTTTATTCACAGATCAATAAGAAAAAATGGTCTGAAGCCGTTGTTGATTTGGCTACAAAGTATGGTCTTAAGATTGAGTATGGGGATGAAAATAAGCCTGAAACTCAAATTAAAAACCGTTTATATGAAGTTAACAGAGCTGCATTAGATTTTTTTAAAATGAATTTGTTCTTAGACAGTGGTAAAGCTGCTATGCAATACCTCCTTGAATTGAGAGGTTTTACTAATGAACTAATTGACAAGTATGAAATTGGTTTTGCGTTAAATAGCTGGGATTCTCTCTTGAATTATTTTTCAAAAGAGAAACAATATACTCAGGAATTAATCCTTGCTTCCGGTCTATTTGTTCCGAGAGAAAGTTCAAGTGGTTATTACGACAGATTTAGAAACAGGGTAATTGTACCCATTTTTAATGAAAATAATAATGTAATTGGCTTTGGCGGCAGAACTATTACAAATGAAGAACCAAAGTATTTAAATTCCCCGGAGACTCTTGTCTTTAATAAAGGGAGCATGTTATATGGTTTTAATTTTGCAAAAGATGAAATAAAAAAATCTGACCATGTGATTTTGACTGAAGGCTATTTTGATGTAATTTCTGCTCATCAGTATGGATTGTTAAATACAGTAGCTACTTTAGGAACGGCACTTACTCCCCTGCAGGCAAGATTGCTTGGGAAATATACTGAATCAAAAAGAGTTTGTCTGTGTATGGACTCTGATAAAGCCGGGAAAAAAGCAGTTGAAGCCATATTTAGATTAGTTAATAGTGCAGATAATAATGTCTCTCTTGATATAGGTGTTGTATCTGATTTGGGTGCTAAAGATTTGGATGAAGCCTTAAAAAAGAATAACCTTGCAGATTTACAAAGCAGGATTCAAAATGCACAATCATTAATTTATTTTGTTTTTGATACTGCTATAGAGCAATATTCTTTAGCAGAGAGTGATTTTGAAAAGAAATCATTGCTTGATGACATCCTACAAAATGTTATAGAACTAAAAGATCCAATAGAAAGAAGTAATTCTGTTAAATACATCTCTCACAAAGTGGGGATTGAAGAAGAGTTGCTTAATTTAAAGATAAAAGATAAGTCTAAGGCAGCAAAGAAGAAGTTTGCCAGAAATCAAAAACCAGCTCAGGAGTTAAGTGCAAATCAGGAACAGTTTACAATGCACTCAATTGAAAGATTTAAACATGCGGAAATTGAGCTTTTAACTCTGTATGTAAGTTCTTTTCCGCATAGTAGTAAAGAAATTAAAATTGAGCTTGATGAAGTTCAGTTTATTGATGAAAAGCATAAATTAATAAAGGATTTTTTGGATATTGTGTCAAAGGAAGAGATTTCTTCTGATGAAGTAATAAACAGGCTTGTTTTAGAGTTTAATGAGTACAAGCATATTATGGCAACGATATCTGATCTTGCTTGGAGAATTGAATCAGACTTAATTTTAAGTTATTCAAAAAATAAGGATAAAATTCTAGCAGAAGCTAAAGAGTGGATTAATTGGTGGATTAAAAATAAGCAAAAATTAAAATCACTTGTAGAAATGCTAAAAGACTGTAAAAATATTGATGAAGAGTCCAATATATTGTCAGAAATGATTAGGATAGTAAAAGATTCAAATAGAGAAAGTGAATAAATTATGAAATATGCTGTTTTGTTTCCCGGGCAGGGATCTCAGAAAGTAGGAATGGGACTTGATTGTGTTGAACTTCCTATTGCAAAAGGATTGTTTGATAAAACAGATAAAATTACAGGACAAAAAACTAGTGAAGTGTTTTTACGTGGACCGGAAGCTGAATTAAATCAAACAAAAAACACGCAACCTTCTATAGTAACGGTTTCTGTCTTATTAACTCTTTTATTAAATGAAGAGCTGAAAAAGAAAGGATTTGAATTTGCTCCGAGCGCATCCTGTGGACATAGTCTTGGAGAATTTACTGCTCTCTGGTTAAGTGGTTTATTATCCATAGATGATTTGATAAGAATAGTTTCTATCCGTGGAAACTTAATGCAAAATGCTCCACCCGGTGCAATGGCTGCTGTTTTAAATATTACAAAAGAACAACTGCAGGAATTATTTGTTTCAGAGAAGCTTGGCAATAAGGTAATAATTGCAAATTATAATACTCCAACTCAGCTTGTAATTTCAGGAGAAAAAGAGTCTGTTGAATTATTGGTGCCAAAGATAAAATCCCTTGGAGGAAAAGCGATTCTTCTACCAGTCAGTGGAGCTTTTCATTCCCCGCTTATGGAATTATCTTCAAAAGAGTTTAATGTTGAATTGGATAAGGTAAAAATCTTATCTACAAACCTTAACCCACCAGTTTTTCAAAATGTAGATGGCGAACTTTCTACAGATATTTTGACAGTAAAAGAAAAAATAAAAAAACAAATGACATCATCTGTCTTATGGACACAAATAGTTAATAATCTTTCAAAGGCTGGAATAAAGTCTGTAATTGAAATTGGACCAGGGAAAGTCTTAACCGGACTAGTTAAAAAGATTAACCCGGAAATAGTTTGCTATAACATCGATGGAATCACTTCATTAAATGAGTTTGTAAGTAGTTATCAGGTTAATTTTCTTGCAGCTAAGAGGTAGTCTTGCATTCTTATTTCTTATGTCATTGCGAGGAGACACAAAGTGTCGACGTGGCAATCTCATTTTGAAATATCGTTTATGAGGCAGCTTTGCAAACGGTATCTTAATGTGAGATTGCTTTGGGCTAAAGCCCTCGCAATGACATTATAAGATAGTACGTTTCCCCGAGTTATCTAGTTAGGCTTCAGACTTGCTTTTACTTCTTCAAGTAACATTTTAGTAGGCATGTGTTCTGGTAAAAGAAGCCTTGCATTTTCAAGCATAGCTAATGCATTCGGCAGAAGTCCTTTGTTAAACAGTGCTTTACCAAGTACAAAATATATTTCTCCATCATAAGAATTCCTTTTTAATGCTCTTTCTAGAAAAGGAGTAGCGCTGTGCAAATCTTCAAAATTTACATAGGCATAACCAATATATTTTTCACTATCTGGATTGATATCCAACAGTTCATTTGATATTTTTATTAATAAATTTATATAACCCTCATTCGTAGATTTTAATAATAAGTAAAAGGTTGACTCCAAGAAATGTCTTATAGTGAAATAGCCTGGCCATTTTTGAATATTATTCTTTTCGGTAAAGAGTTCTATTAAAAACTCACACCAGAGCTTAGCCTGAGAGTCTTCTGTTAAGATGAGAGCTTCTTTAGCTTCTTCAATCTTTTTTAAAAGGATAAGGGTAAAAGCATGACCTGTAAGATTATTTGCCTTAATATACATATCTCCGGCAATTTTAAACTCTCCAATAATTAAATAAATATCAGCGATGTTTTGAAACTGGTTTGTTTGTAGAGATTCCTGGGTTTTTAAGATTGTATCCAGGGATTGTTTTGCTTCATCTAATTTGTTTTCATTAACAAATTTAAAAGCTTTAGAGATTTCATTGTCTATAATACTTTGATCATGCATAATGTTAATGATTTTAAATTTCTCTTTAAAATACCCATTTAAAAGAATATGACACAAGCTACGCAAAAATCAATGGACTTTGACAAAGCATTATATGTAAATAACATGTTTGCAGAAATCTCTGGGAAATATGATCTTTTAAATAATTTAATGACATTTGGCTGCCATAATAAATGGAAAGAAGAAACAATTAATCTTGCTCTTAAAGAAGTAAAAGAACCAAAAATGGCTTTAGATCTATGCTCTGGAACTGGAGATCTTGCATTGATTTTAAATTCCAGATTACCGGAAATAAAAATAAAATGCATTGATAACTGTTCAGAAATGCTTGAAATTGCAAAGGCAAAGTTTAAAAACTTAAATATTCAAAATATTGAAACTACTCTAATGGACTCTGAAAATTTATCATTTCAGTCTGATACTTTTGACCTTGTAACTGTAGGGTTTGGTCTAAGGAATTTGGTAAATAAGGAAAAGTGCTTAAAAGGTGTTTATGGGATTTTAAATCCCGGAGGGGTTTTTTCTTGTATTGATTTGGGATTTCCGGTTAATTCTTTCTGGCAAAAAATATTCTTTCTTTATTTCTATAATTTAGTACCAAAGCTTGGTGAAATGTTTGCTAAGAATAAAGAAGCTTATACTTACCTTCCAATGTCTCTTAAAACCTGGTACAAGCAGGAAGAATTAAAAGATCTAATTATTAAAACTGGATTTAAAAAATGTTACTTTAAGAATATCTTTGGAGGAGTAGTTGCTATTCATATAGCGGTGAAGTGACACGAGGTGTCATTGTGAGCCCGCCTTAGGCGGGCTCGCAATCCCGAGTGACTTACAAGAATGTTCGGAATTGCTTCGCCTCATTTTCCGCCTAGGCGGACCCGCCATATGTGTCAGGATAAGGATACAAAGATTGCTTGAGAGCATTTGATACACGTCATTGCGAGGAGACACGAAGTGTCGACGCGGCAATCTCATTTTGCAATACTGTTTATGAAGCAGC
>JAHFBE010000026.1 GCA_023250205.1 Candidatus Melainabacteria bacterium
AACCAGATATTTGATTATCGATAAACATGTTGACCTAGATGTGGTCTGGCAGGTAAACTTGACTTATGCGAAAAACTACTCATACTATAAAAGAATACAAAAAACAAAAAAGAAAAATAATTGCACTAACTGCTTATGATTACAGTACTGCAAAGGTTTTAGACAATGCTGGAGTAGATATGATCTTGGTTGGTGACAGCTTAGCTCAGGTTGCTCTTGGTTATGAAAATACATTGTCTTTAACTATGGATGAAATGCTACATCATGCCAAAGCTGTTATAAGAGGTGCTAGAAATTCATTTATTGTAGTTGATCTCCCATTTTTGACATATCAAGTAAGTATTGAGGATGCTGTTTATAATGCTGGCAGATGTCTCCAAATTGGTGCTAGTGCCGTTAAGCTTGAAGGTGCTTCTGAAGATATTTTAAAAACCATAAAAAAAATGGTTTCAGTAGGAATACCGGTTTTTGGTCATATTGGTTTTACACCACAGTCTGTAAATGCTTTAGGTGGGAATAGAGTACAAGGTAAAACAGCTGAGCAGGCAAAAGAGCTTTTAAAACAAGCAAAGGATTTACAGGATGCTGGATGTTTCGCAATTGTATTGGAACTTGTTCCATCAGAAACAGCAGTGTTAATTACTGAAAACTTAGATGTTCCTATTATAGGAATTGGAGCAGGCTCTGGATGTGATGGACAGATTTTGGTTACTGATGATTTATTGGGCAAGTATGTTGATTTTAAACCAAGCTTTGTAAAAAGATATGCTGAATTAGGAAAAGAATCTGAAGATGCTGTAAGGAATTTTATTTATGATGTTCAAAATGGCAATTATCCAGGAATTAATGAAAGTTTCTTTATGGCAGAACCTGAAGCTGAAAAACTTACATAATGTCAGATAGACAAAAAATAAAAAATGCAGTTAAGAAAAAAGACGGTTGGTGGGCTTCCTTATTTTCAGGACCTATTGCAAATATTTTCTTATGTTTTATTTGTGATGTTAAGTGGTTAACTCCAAACTGGGTAACTACTTCTTCACTTTTTACTTGTATTATTGCTAGTGCATTTATTTCTACCGGGTTATCTATTTTCTTGGTTTTTGGGGCAATGCTGATTCAATTAGTTTTTATATTAGATTGCTTGGATGGTCAGCTTGCCAGGTATAGAGAACAATCAAGTAACTTTGGAGCTTGGTACGATAGGGTGACGGATCGCATAAAAGATTTTCTAATACATTTTTCAATAGCAGTTGGGCATTATAGAATTTATGAAGATTGGAAAATATGGCCTTTAGCAATGACAAGCTTATTTTTTGTTTATTTATTTGATTACTATGTAAACCAGGATATAAAGTTAGAGCCTGCTGATAGAAAAGAAAAGACTGAAGGCAAGAAGAGCTTACTTATCAAAGCTTTAAGTTTGATATTTACAATTGGGGAGAAAGTCTACAAATCATTTCCAATTCTACAATTCCATATTGGTGAGCAATATTTGTTAATTTCAATATTTTTACTTTTTAATCAAACTCGATTGTTGTTTTATCTGATAATTACTTTAGGAATCTTCTACTCTATTTATTGGCCTGTTTCAAAATACTATGGAAGAAAGCCAATTTCTTAAGATAAGAACTTTATAAGGCTTTTCCAAGCAATCCCCCGACTTTAAAAAAAACATATCCTAAAACAATGCTTAAAAGTACATTTAATATTGCTTTTAGTGCCTCACCATTTCTTATTAAATGATCAGTTTCAAAAATAAATGTAGAAAAAGTGGTAAAGGCCCCACAGAATCCTGTTACTAATAGAAGTCTTTGGTTATATGTAAGAAATAAGGTTTCAGAAGAAAGACTTGCTAATATTCCAAGAATAAAACATCCGGTCAAATTAACAGTTAATGTCCCATAAGGAAAACTAGTTCTAAAAAAATGATAAATGATATGGTTTAAAAAATACCTTGCTAAGGTTCCCGCAGTTCCACCAATTATTAAGCTTAAGATATTCATCAATGAAATATTAAAGCATAAATAAACCATAAATTTGAGAAAACTATTTAATTAAGTATAAGTTAAACAATTATAAATAATTAAACTGATATGTGCCCCATGAAAGCCTTATGGATACAGGAATCTAAGATTTTTGTATGAAAATTATTAAAAGTGGCTTCCTGACACGCTTTTTAGTTACAATTCAGGAACTGTAGGGCATATACTGGGTGTCTTAATGGCCAGGTCATTAGAGACAAAGGAGTCAATCATGAATGCTTTAAATGGAATCTTAGCTAGTGTATGGAGCAATCTACAGGCTAGTTTTACGATGTTATGGTCAATGGTGTCCCCAATATTTTTGCCACTTGTAACAGTAATTGTTTTGCTTGTTGCAGGTCTTTGGGTAGCAAATTTCCTTGGTGATAAAATTGCTATAGTAATTAAAAAAGCGAAAATTGATGAGGGTTTAGATAAAGTACTCTTCTCACATTTTGCTAAGCTTGCAGGAGTAAAAGTTAGTGCTTCGGGATTAATTGGTTCAGCTATACATTGGTTCTTAGCTGCCATAATATTAATTACAGCATTAAATTTTGCACATTTGACTAGTGTCGTAGATTTCTTTAAACAGGTTATTGGTTATTTGCCAAATTTAGTAGTTGCAGCATTGATTGTAGCGGTTGGTGCTCTTCTTGCTGATTTTGCAGTATTTGTAGTTAAATTCGTTATAAAGAGCAAAAATTGGCTTACTACTACAAGATTGGCAGTTAATCTTCTTGCTTTAATTGCAGCTTTAAGTCAAATTATTTCACCTTTGGCAGGGTCAGTAAATAGCTTATTAGGTCAACTTGGTTTATCAGCAAGCCAAGGAAATGCATTCTTTATTGGTGTATTAGTTCTAATTCTTTTAGCCAGTAAAAATGTGGTGACAAAAGTTGTTGAAGATCTATATTAGGTGAGGTTGGGCAAAGCAAGCATTTCAGTAAGCGTGGGCTTATTACTGGGTTTTGTTTCTCATTAATTAAATTAGAACAATTTTAAGAGGAAAATTAAATAAGGTTTTCCTCTTAGTTTTTTATCCTCTTGGATCTAAAATATCTCTTAACTTATCCCCAACTAAATTAAAGCAAAGGACAGAGATAAAAATACATGCTGCAGGTAGAAGTAGTATCCAAGGTCTAAGCAGCATATTAGAAAGTTCTTTTCCTTCAGCTAAAATATTCCCCCAGCTTGGATCTGGTTGAGTTATCCCCATCCCTAAAAAGCTTAGTGCACTTTCACCTATAATAAATCCAGGAATTGAAAGAGTTGCTGCAATAATTAGGTAACTGGTAGTTTGTGGAAGGATATGTTTAGTAATGATTTTTAAGTCATTTAATCCAACTGCTTTTGCAGCCTGAACATACTCATCTTCTTTTATAGATAAAACTTGCCCACGTATAACCCTGCTGAGTCCAGCCCAGCTTACAAAAGAAAGAATGATTGTAATTAATAAAAATCTTTGTGAGTTTGAAATATTTGCAGGGAGAATACTTGCTAAAACAACAATTAAATAAAAATAAGGGAGACTCATAAGTGCTTCCGCAATGCGCATCATAAAATTATCAAGAGCACCACCAAAGTATCCTGAAACACCTCCGTATAATAAACCAAGTGGAAAAACTATTAATAATCCTACAAAACCAATGGTAAGACTTGGTTTGCCACCGTGAATAATTCTGGAAAATATATCTCTTCCATTTCTATCCGTGCCAAATAAATACAATCTTTCATTTGAATCAGTGCCAAACAAGTGTAGATTACAGGGAATTAATCCTAAAGGTTTATATTCATCTCCTTGTACTAGCAATCGAATAAAGTATTTTTTTGTTTTATCTTCAATTACTTTTTTTGAAAAAGTTGTTTCATCAAATTTGTATATTCTTTTATAAATAAAAGGAGGAAAAAATCTCCCGTTTTCAAAACAGTGAATTTGGGAGGTGGGCAAGTAACTTGCTTTTGGATCTCTTGAATTTGGATTATAAGGTGATATAAAATCACAAAAAATTATCAGAGTATATAAGATAGTTAAAATTATCAGACTTATCTTTGATATTTTATCTTTCCATATTTTATTTAATATATTCATTAGTTCTCAAACTGAATCCTTGGATCTGCAAATTTTAAAAGCAAGTCCGCAACCAAATTTCCAGCTATTAGCATTACTGCACCCATCATAAGTGTAACCATAGTAAGATTCACATCCATTTTTCTTGCTGCTTCAAGTGTTAAAGCCCCTAATCCTGGATAAGATAGAATTGTTTCAGTAAGTGCTGCACCACTTAGTAGTGATCCAAATTCAAACCCAAAGATTGTTATTAATGGGTTTATTGCATTTCTAAGAGCATGTTTGTAGACTACTTTTGAAGTTGGTAGTCCTTTTGCAATAGCAGTTTTTATATAGTCCTGCCTTAAAACATCAAGAAGGTTTGCTCTCATTTGCCTTTGTAAACCTGCAATTGAAATTAGAGTAAGTATTGTTGTTGGGAGAATTAAATGTTTTGTAATGTCTAATAACCTTTGAAACAAATTCATACTATAAAAATTAACACTTGTAAGACTTCCGATGGGTAAGATCTGACTATTCAGTGCAAATAACAAACCTAAAACTGCAAGAACAAATGTTGGTGTTGACATTCCACATGAAGTTAGAATTGCTAATATCTTGTCAATAAATCTATTTCTGTTTAATGCAGCCCATATCCCAAGTGGTATGGCAATAAACCAGGTGAAGAATAAGGTGCAGAGACTAAGTAGCAGAGTGTTTAATATTGGTCTTCTTATTACTACTCCTACTGATTGGTTCTGTTGAGTGATTCCCAGATCTCCATGAAACAGTCCTTTTAGCCATAAAAGATATTGAATGTGCCAAGGTCTATCGAGCCCCAATCGAATTTCTTCAGCTTTTAAAATCTCTTTGCTAATAGAAGGATTAAATCTTAGATCAGCGAGTGGATCACCTGATTTTAAAGTAATTTGTTTAGTAGCTATGCTTATCGGAAATGTCTGGCTTAAAGAAAAAGAAATTATCAAGAGAGAAATCCCAACAATGATTTTTGGTATATAAGTAGACTTGTTTAAAAATGATTGTATCCAGTATAAAAGTGTGAAAATAAACAGAAATAAAAAATTGAGAGAGAAAATCAAAATTTTATTTTCAGTAATCAAATCAAAAGGAAGTAGATTGAATGAAGATAAATACCAGGAAACACAAATAAGAAATAATAAGCTTATTGATCCAAGAACGTACCAAGTCTTTATCTTAGTTGAATAGTAGAAAAAGAAGAGGGCAATTAAAGGGAAAAAGAGCAGATTTAAATTTATACTTTTAATGGTAATGTTAAGTCTGATAATTGAGAAGCTTATAATAGACACTATTAGTAAAAGAGGAATTGCCGAGAGTATTCTTTTAAAAATATAGCTGGAAGTACTCATAAGTTTTATTATAATTGAAGAATGAAGCACAAACCACAAAATATAAAAGAAGCCAGATTGAATAAAGCTATTGCTATGAGTGGGCTTGTTTCTAGGCGTAAAGCTGATGAATTAATAAGAACTGGAAGGGTTAAAGTAAATAATAAAGTTATAGTTGACTTTAATACCAAGGTTTCATCTCTTGATAGGTTGGAGATTGATGGAAAACCATTAATAGCAAAACGTCACAATTATCTTTTGTTTTATAAACCCCGTGATTGTATAACAACTATGAAAGATGAACTTGGAAGAAAAACAATTTACCAGTATTTGCCTAAAGAATTTTCACACCTGAAGCCAGTTGGAAGACTTGATAGAGATAGTGAAGGATTACTTTTATTAACGAATGATGGAGATTTTATAAATCGAGTCTTACATCCTAAGAATGATATAAAAAAAACATATTCAGTGACTCTAGATATTTGGGTGGTTAGTAGTGAGGTTAATTTAATAATAAACAGATTGATTTCCGGGGTTTCTCTTGATGGGAGAAATGCAAGAGTTGATTCTATAAAGCAAGTGATTCCAAACTATGCACAAAATGTGAAACAAACAATATTTGAAGTCGTCATTCATGAAGGTATTAATAGGCAAATTCGAAGAATGTTTCAGGTTCTTGGATATTCTGTAAAAGGATTAAAAAGAACAAAGATTGGTTCATTTAGTATAAAAGATTTGTCCAGAGGGAAATTTAAGGAAATAGATAAAAAAACTGCATATGCAATCTTCCAATCGGAAAACAAAAATAGATCTTCCACAAATTAAAAAAAAGCAAATACTAAAAAATGATGACAGAGAATCGGATACTTTTGATTTACTGTTTAAAGGTAATAAAAGAGAAGTTGATTTAATTGATTTGAGGAAAGGTAAAAGACATAAAGGCTATCGAAGGTACTTTGGAATATTAGTTGTATTGCTTATACCAGCTTGTTTTTTTGTCGTTCAGATTGTTACTGGTGGTAATGAAATAGATCAATACAAAGCAATCACAGAAACCGTTACTAATGAAGAGTCTAAGAATATTAAGACTGCTAATAATAGTGTGGTTGAAGATGATATACCAGATGTTCAATTTGCTTCCCCTTCTCCACCAAAAGCACAATTACCAAGAAATGAAAACAAACAAGCCGTAGTTGTTAATAAAAAGCCTGAAACTCATAGAGCGATTGCTGTTGTGAAGGCTGCTCCAAAGCCTATTGTTATACCAAACGTGAAAAATAAACTAACATATCATGTCATTCCGAGGAGCGAAGCGACGTGGGAATCTCCAAAACGTCAGGAGATTGCCACGCCTCACTTTGTTCGGCTCGCAATGACAGGAAGTGGTAGATTAATTTCCACAAATGGTATTAAACCAGTAAAAAAATCTGTTCCTGCAGTGGTTAATATTAGAAAAAACATTCCTGCAAAGAAAATTCAGGTAGCTAAAATAAATACTCAGGTTGTTAACTCTACAGCTAAAGTTAATCAGGCAATATCAGACATTATGTTAAGACCTCTATCGGTTGTATCAAATTCAGAGCAAAAGCATGGAGAATTAACTCTTAGGGGAGTGCATTAGTAAAGATATTACTTGATCTTTTTAGTTATGGTTTCAGGAATTGCTAGTAAATAATCTTTTAATTCTGGATTTTTAATAAAGCTCAAACTTTCTTTTGCATTTTCTATGTAATTTAATGCCAGTTGTTTTGCTTGTTCACATCCACCAAGCTCAAATACTAATCTTAGAGCTTTATCAAAATCGTTTTCATTATTGTTGAATCTACTTTCAATTAAGATTCTTATTTGTTTTGCTCTTTCATTTGAACTATTTAATGCAAATAAGGTTGGAGCAGTAATTAACCCATTTTTCAGGTCTGAAAAGACATCTTTCCCACTTTCTTTTGAATCGCTTGTAAAATCAAGAATGTCATCTACTATTTGAAATGCGATTCCAAGTGATAATCCATATTGATTACAACTATTAACAATTTCAATTGGTTGATTGTTTATTAGTGCGGAAGCTTTACAGCAGGCAGCGAATAAACTGGCAGTTTTTGAGGTTGATTTTCCTATATATTTTTCAAGAGTAATGTCTGGGTTAAAAAGTAAAGAGAATTGTTCTATTTCCCCATCACATAAATCACTTAAAACATTTGCATAAATTTTTACAATTTCAGTGTTTTCTAATTCTCCAAGTTTTACTGATGCCTGACCAAACAAGAAATCTCCTGCGATTACAGATATTTTGTTATTCCATAAGCTATTTATTGTTTCATTACCTCGACGAAGTTTTGCAGAGTCTATTATGTCATCATGAATAAGGCTCGCAGTATGAATTAGTTCAGTTATTTCGGAGAGAATAATATGCTTGTCTTTAACTCCTCCAGTTGCTTTTGCTATTAAGAGAGAGATTGCTGGTCTAAGCCTTTTACCACCAGATAAAAATATGTAACTAATAATTTCTTTTAAAAGCTTACTCTTTGCTGGTAGTTTAACTACCAGATTTTCTTCTAGAATCTCAAGATCCTGACTTATTATCTTGAAAAAATCAGGCCATTGAGCAGATTTTTCTTTGCTTAGTTTTTCTATTACTTGTTTCATTTATTGATTTTTAACATATCCGCGGATTTTAAATCCATAATCGTAAATTGATTTATGAAATGTTGCATTGTCTTTTCAATAGAACCAGTTCTATTGTACATTTCCATAAATTGTGTCGCTTCATTTCCATCCTTTAATATTTCAAGTACTGGGTTCAAATATTCTAATATGTTTATATCTCTTGCAGTATTACAAAATTCTTTATATAAAGACTCTATTATGTTGTAGGCTTTATCTTCACTATCAGTTTTCCAGTTCCATAAATTTGCATTTAATCCATCTTTTGCTGCGATTTCTTCTTGTTTATCCATAATATCAACAAGTTTATTTAAATCTGTTCCTAATACTTTAGGCTGTTTTTTATTTAATAAGTATTCCTGAAGGATACATTCTATTAATGCAACAATTGAAAGTAGCTTTTTTATATCAGCTACAAAATCACAAATTCTTAATTCAATTCTATTTAAAGTATCCGGTCTATTCGGACCGTTTGGTCTAACACTTGTCCACAAATGTCGCTCATTAAACATCGTTTTAGTTTCAATTTGTTTGTGACTCCATTGAATAAAGTCATTATGGTCAGTAAAAAACGGTACAAATTTAGGTGTTTTTGGAAAGCTATGCCATCTAAAAGATTTATACCCTGTTACTTTTCCATCATGAAAACATGAGGAAGCACTAAGTGCAAGAAATAGTGGAGAATACAATCTTAAAATACTTAAACCTTTGAAAAGATCATTATAATTATCGATTCCTATATTTATATGAACACTTGTAGTAATTACCTTTGTTTGATACGTATTTAAAATTAGTTCACTATAGGGATCTCCAGGTTTTGAAAAATAAAACTCTTTACTAAATGGCAAAGCAATTGTACTTCCTGGAATTAGTGTCAGGCTATTAAGACTTTTTAGATAATTTCTAACTTTTATTCTTGGTTCTATAATTTCTTTGTAGAGTTCGTAGTAACTTCTATTGGGATTTGTAATATATTCAAAACTTCTTTGATCTGGTTCTTGGGAAAAGTTTGAGAATGTTTCTTTTAAATTTGTTGATAATGGGAGAACTTCTCCGCTTTCAGTACCTGCGTACAATTCAATTTCTACGCCTTTTTGTAAGAGTTTATTTTCCATTTAAATGTAATTCTATCGTATCGTTTTTATGAGTATTTGTCTGGTCTATATAGCACCTTGATCTGTAAAAATGAATTTTCAGATAAAATGCAAGCTAGTTTTGCGCTTGCTATAAATAAATGTTACTATCTAAAGGAGTAAATTGAATGTATAAGTTGGAGGATCTCTTAGAAATCAATGAAAATATTTAAAAATTTCCAAACAGTTCTTTATTTTTTGACTTGTGTATTAGTTGTATCTTTTTTATATGGATGTAAAGAAAAAGAGTTAAATGTTTCTGCATTTGATGGATTGCCAGAATCAACATTTGTAACTCAAGTAAAATCTTCTTTAGAGAGCCATACTCCACTTGTCATAGCATTTACTGCCGAATGGTGCCCACATTGCAGAAAATACAAGCCAACTCTTAGTGAAGTAAAAGATTTATATAATGATAAAGTTACGTTTATAAATATAGATGTAGATGATAAAAATGGTTCACCTATTTCTGAGAGATTCCAGGTTAGAGGAATTCCAACAACAGCATTTGTTAGGGCAGATGGCTCTGTATACAAAGTTCAAGTTGGTGAAATAGCTAAGGATGAACTTTCTAAGATAGCAGAAGAGCTTATTGCAAATAAAAAGAGGAAAAAAGGAGAACCAGTTGCTCCATTTCCAATTGATCTAAACAAAAAAGAAGAACCTACTTCCGCAGATCAACAAGTTAAAGAGAAGGAACTCCCAGCAGTAGAAGTAGAGCCAGCTCCTGCAGAACAAGCAGTTCCTGGTGAACAACCTGCAGTACCAGAAGAAGGAGAATTCCAAGAGGATATACCAATGCCTTCTCCAGCCGATCTGGAAAATATAATGATTGAGGAACCTCCACTTCCACCAGCAATTGATAATTCAGGAGATGCAATGCCTGCGCTTCCTTCAGGACCATCGGGAGGCAATGAACAAGGAATAACTCCTGGACAAAGTGATAGTGATGCTATTCAAGAAGAACCTTCTTCTGAAGAATAGTAAAATATTATGTTGTAGTTTGAGCTGTGCTTAAAACAGGTTCTGGTGGTTTGTCACCGGTAAACTTTGTGACTTCATCTTCTGTAGCTTCTCTTTTGAATTTACACTCTTTGTTGGAGCATGCTATTTGTGTAGCTTTTGATGTGATTTTAATAGTAAGTAGAGAGTTACACTCTGAACAATGTACAGGAATAGGTTTTGCCCAAAAGACTGAATCACATTTAGTTTTAGACCACATGGAGCAGCCATAAAATGTCTTCCCACGTCTTGATCTCTTTTCTATAACTTCTCCCTCACAACCTTCTCTAGGACACTTAACACCGATAGTTTTTACTAAAGTCATTCTATTCTTACAAACTTCATCTTTGCATTGTAAATATTCTCCATAAGGTCCATGTTTGATTGTCATTGGACCTTCGCACTTGGGACATTTTTCATCGGTTTCTCGATCTTTTGGGAAAGGTACCCCATCCTTAGATATGTTCATTACTGACTTGCACTCAGGGTAATCAGAGCAACCTAAGAAAGGACCAAATCTTCCACCTCTAAGTAGCATTGGTTTTCCACACTTTGGACAGTTGTGCTCTGTTTTAATTTCTACTTTTTGAATATCTACCTGAGCCTTTTTTAAGGTCTCAGTAAAGTCTCCGTAGAAATTAGAGAGCATTTTTTTCCATTTTTGTTTTGCTTCTTCAACTTCATCTAAATTTAATTCCATTTGAGCAGTAAAATCATAATCAACATATTTAGGGAAATGATTAACAAGTAATTCTGTAACAATTTCGCCCAGTTTTGTAGGAGCTAAAGCTTTCTTATCTATTTTATGAGCATATTTTCTGTCAATAATAGTACTAATTGTACTGGCATAAGTACTTGGTCTTCCAATACCCAGCTCTTCAAGTTTTTTTACAAGACTTGCTTCATTATATCTGCTTGGTGGTTCAGTGAAATGTTGTTTTGGATTTAACTCTATTAGTTTAATTAAATCTTTTACTTTTAAATCTGGGAGTGAGCTTATTACTTCATCCAGGATTTGATCTTTATCAATCTCTTTTTCTTCTTCTTCAACAACTTCATCACCAGCGTCAAATGCTTTTAAGAATCCATCAAATAAAATCTTAGTAGCAGATGTGTGGAATAAACCTTTTCCGGCTTCAATTTCAACTGTGGTTGTTTGTAACTTTGAAGCTGACATTTGACTGGCTAAAAATCTTTCCCAAATTAGTTTATATACTTTAAGTTGCTCAGCATTTAAGTACTGTTTCATTTGGCTGGGTGTTCTAAAAACGCTTGTAGGTCTAATAGCTTCGTGTGCATCTTGTACATTTTTCTTCTTTGATTTAAAAACTCTTGGTTCAGAAGGGTAATATTCTTCGCCAAAAGTTTTAAAGATAAAATCTTTTGATTCTTCCTGAGCTTCGTTAGATATACGGGTGCTGTCTGTTCTCATGTAAGTAATAAGACCTACAGGACCTTCTTCTCCAATTTCAATACCTTCATATAGTTCTTGTGCTATCTTCATTACTTTCTTGACAGTATAACCAAGTACATTTGCACATCCTCTTTGAAGTGTACTGGTTATAAATGGTGGTAAGGGATTCTTTTGGTTTTGTCGCTCTTCTATATTAGTGATTACAAATTTTGATTCTTTCAATTCTAAAAATATTTTATCTGCAGATTCTTGATCTTTAATAACAAGTGTGGTCTTACTTTCTTTACCCTTTGGGGTAATAATTGTTCTCCCATCCCATTTATGTAAATTTGCAGAGAATTGAATCTCATCTTTTTGTAAGTCTGCGTGGATAGACCAGTATTCTTCTTTAATAAAAGAATTTATGTCTTTTTCTCGCTCCATTACGAGTCTTAAAGCTACACTCTGAACTCTTCCGGCAGACTTACCGCCCACTTTTCTCCAGAGTAGGGGACTTATTTTATACCCGACTAACCTATCCAAGATTCTTCTTGCTTGTTGTGCAGCAACCAGATCCATGTTTATCTTTCTTGGATGTTTAATAGCGTTTATTACTGCATCTTTTGTAATCTCATTGCATTCTATTCTTACCGTTTTATCTGGTTTTCCTAATATTTCAGAAAGATGCCAGGCAATAGCTTCCCCTTCTCGGTCAGGGTCAGGTGCCAAATAAATCTTGCTTGCTTTTTTTGCTAAGTCTTTAAGTTCTTTTACAACCTTTTCTTTTTCTTCCAGGATTTCATAGACAGGCTCAAAGTCATTTTTAACATCTACTCCCAGCCCTTTTGTTGGAAGATCTCTAACGTGCCCAATACTTGCTCTAACTAAAAAACCTTTTCCTAAAAACTTACTAATAGTTTTTACTTTTCCTGGAGACTCAACTATTACTAGTGACTTACCCGAACTTTCTTTGTCATCTGGTTCGTCAACTACTTTAGCTTTTGTTTGAGCTTTTGTTTGAACTTTTGCTTTAGCTTTTATTTGAACTTTTGCTTTAGCTTTTATTTGAACTTTTTTTGATTTTGGTTTTGATTTCATTTCAATAGTTATCTTTTAGGACTTATACCTTATAACCTCAATAAAATAACACAAAAGTATATAGGTGTAAATTTTCTAATCATTTCGAGAAGACTTTAAGAAAGATTAGCAAAGGATCTTAAATGATAGAAGTTTGTACTAACTCTTCGTTCCAGGCAATAACATTTTGATACTATTTAGTAATTATAAATGAACTATTAAGAGTTTGATCTGCGTTGGTCCATATAATTGCTTCTGACTCTTTAAATACTCCTAAAGGTTTAATTTCAGGTTTTAGTAAAACATTGTATTTTTCAAACGCGGTTTCCTGTAATTTGTTAATTAGTTCACACACATCTTGAGAGTTTGCTCCTCCAAGATTAATTATGAAATTAGCATGTACTGATGAAACTTGAGCATCTCCAACTTTCCAATTCTTTACACCGATAAGATCTAAAATTTTTCCGGCTGGCATATTTAACTCAATAGGATTTTTAAAAGTACATCCTGCACTGCGATCTTTTATTGGTTGTGTGTTTTGTCTGGCAAGGTTGTTAGCTTTCATTCTTGTTCTGATTGCAGCTTCAGTATCAGACACCATTCTAAATTTTGCGCTTAAAACAATTTGTTCTTGAGGGTTCATTGTAGAGATTCTATAGCCAAAGACAATGTCTTTTGGAGTCAATACTTCTATTTTCCATTTCTTTATATTTAAAACAGTAACAGTTTCTAATATTTGGCTTGTACAGCTTCCATGTGCTCCTGCATTCATTACGATTGCTCCGCCAACTGTACCTGGAATACCTTCGTAGAACTCCATTCCAGATAAACTTAGTTTTGATGCATATGCGGAGAGCCTGGGCAATCTTACTCCTGCCCCTGCAGTAAGAAGATCTGGTCCTATTTTTTCAATCCAGTTTAAACCAGTTGTGCAAATTACTGTGCCGGGAATATCATGAGAAGATACCAGAATATTTGAACCCCCTCCAATTAAAGACCAAGGTTCATTCGTTGATATTAACTTATTCATTAATTCTACAAGTTCTTCTGTTGTTGATGGAAAGCAGATTTCATCTGCAATACCACCGATTTTCATTGTTGTAAATTGTCCTACTTCTGTTTTTTCTAATGTTTTCATTGTGTCTATAGAGTCTTTTATCTTATATTAGTTGTTCCCTGAATTTCATACAAGTATCTTTTATTAACTGAGGTCCTAAGTTTGTTATATCTCCTGCTCCCATTATAAGTATAAAATCCTCTTCCTTTATAAAACCAGATAAAAATTTAGATATTTCTTCTATATTACCTGGTAGATGGTTAACATTTGGTTTAGCTATTTCCTGAACTAGTTTTTTACTTGAGATTTCTTTGATCCCCCCCCCTCTGGCAACATATATTTCAGTTATAAATACAGGAGAATCCTCTTCCTTGAAGGAGTTTATAAAGTCACCCCAGAAATCCTGTAATCTTCTAGGTTGGTGTGGTTGAAAAACAATAACTAATCTTTTTGGAGACAATTCTTTAGCAGCTTTAATTGTAGCTATGATTTCTGTTGGGTGATGAGCGTAATCATCTACAACAGTGAGCTCATTTGTTTTTTTAAGTATTTGAAACCTACGTTTTACGCCATTATAATTTTCTAAAGAAGTCTTTATACTTTCTGGACTTAGCCCAATTAAATGTCCAATTGCGATTGCTGCCAAGGCATTGAGAATGTTATGATTCCCAGGTTTTTTCAGTTTAAGTGAAAATAAGTAGTTTCCTCTTAAACTAATTTCCCAGCGATTTGATTTGTTATTTAAGTTTGCTTTTAAAGTGATTTCGTTTGAATCAGTATTAATTCCATATGAAATTAATTTTGGGTTACTTAAATCAAAATTCTCAGTAATCAAACTGTTTGTAATTTCATCCTGAAGGCAGACAACCAGCCCCATTTTGTTTATTGATTTTTTTGCAAATTCTAAAAACGATAATTTTATTTCTTCTAAACCGCCAGGATAATTTTCTAGATGATCGGGTTCAATGTTGGTTATTACAGAGATTTCTGGATCTCCTTTTAAAAAACTTTTGTCACTTTCATCAGCTTCGATCACAAAATAATCTCCGCTTCCAAAAACGGAGTTTGTATTTTTACTCTCAAGAATCCCCCCTAATATTATAGAGGGATTGAGATTGTTACTTAAAAGCATTTCTGCAATCATACCTGTCGTTGTTGTTTTTCCATGTGCTCCTGATATAGAAATTAGTTTTTTTTGACTTGTGATTAATTGTAAGAGCTCAGATCTATGTATTATTTCTTTGCTACTTTCTTTAGCCCAAGTTAATTCTTTATTACTATTGTCGATGGCAGTTGAATAGATTATTAGATCAGGAGAAGCATTTTTTATATTTTGTTCATCGTGAGGTGTCCAAATGTTTGTTATGCCTTCAGCTTTTAATTCTTTTATTAAACTAGAGTCTTCTTTGTCTGAACCGGAAATAATATAACCAGCATTAAAAAGATATCTAGCAAGAGCACTCATGCCTATTCCACCAATTCCAATAAAGTGGATTCTTTTATGTTTTAAATTTAAGTTAGGATTTGCTTGAATCAAGTTTTTTCAACCATCTTGAAATCCTTGATTTTTTTCTAGCTGCATTATTCAAATGAATTATTTTTTTTGTTGCAGCTCTGTCAATTAGTGCAAAAGCTTCACTTACTGCTTTTGCTGCTAATGTTGCGTCTTTCTTTTCAACATAATCAAGAACTTTTTTTGTAAGTGTTTTGATTTGTGTTTTGTAAACAAGGTTATTCAACCTATTTCTTTCAGATGTTTTAACTCTTTTAATTGCTGATTTTAATCTAGGCATAGCGTTTTATTGTGCTCCTCCACCGTCAAGAGAAATGATAACATCTGGCATGCTCATTACAATACCGTATCCTGTAAGTACAAACCCACCAATTGTTTCTTGAATTTGTACCTCCATACTCTTACCTAAGAGAAAAGGTTCTGATAATGTAGCATCTGGTTGATAGCAAATATCTCCAGCATTTTCTGCCTGTATTCCATCCACGAGTAGGATAGGTTCATTTTTAAAAGGATTTGTCAAACTTTTAGTTAACCCAAGTTCAACAATCTCATTTGCATCTTTTGGAACAACTCCACCCATGTCTACTGTAGCAATTAAAATATTTGCTCTAAGTGCCTGTACACTTGCATTTACACTTGCATTTTTAGCTCTGTCTTGAGCACCAATTAAATTAGGTACAGCAAGAGTAATCAGTATTCCAATAATTACAACTACAACAAGTAATTCAATTAGGGTAAATCCAAATTGAGTTCTAGCAGTTTTAAATTTCATTTTTCTTTTCTCCATTGGGGTTTTCAAATATAATATATGACGCAGTTAACATTTTAACTCAAAATACAAAGGATGGTTATGCAAAGAACTTTTTTAGCAATTAAACCCGATGGTGTTCAAAGAGGATTAATAGGTAAGATTATTTCTAATCTTGAAGAAAAAGGCTTTAAGCTCGTTGGAATGAAATTTATGAAAGTTAGTAACGAACTTGCTCAGAAGCATTATGGTGAACATAAAGATAAGCCCTTTTTTAATGGGTTAGTAAGTTTTATTACTTCAGGCCCAATAGTGGCAATGGTTTGGGAAGGAAAAAATATAATAAGTGCAATGAGAAAAATTATGGGTAAAACCAATCCATTGGATGCTGATGTCGGTACTATAAGGGGTAATTTTGCTGTTGATATTGGTAGAAATATAGTTCATGGGTCTGATGGTGAAGAAAGTGCAAAGAGGGAAATATCCTTATTTTTTAAGGAAGAAGAATTAGTATCTTGGAATCAAGATATACAGAAGTGGATCTATGAGTAAGCACGCTATGTATTGTGTTCTATTTTTAGTGTTATAATCATTTATTCTGAATAGAGGTATTTAAAATGGTAAGAATTAGACTGTCGAGAAGAGGAAAAAAGAAAAGACCATTCTATAGAATTGTCATTACTGACATTAGAACAAAAAGAGATGGTTCTCCTATAGAAGAAATTGGGACGTATGATCCTCTTTCAAAAAATCTTAAAATTGATAAAGAAAAAGCAGAATCATGGATAAAAAAAGGTGCAAAGCCTACTGCGACTGTAATTTCTCTTTTGAAAAAATAATTTTTTAATTTATATTGTGGTGAACAGTATTTTTATGGGACTCTCCATCAATTTCACCTTTTGGTGCAAGTGCAGATGATGTTGTGAGTGTCCATCCTAAAACAGAAAAGAAATCAAAACCATATTGTGCAAAATCTTTTTTATCTTCTCCAAACACATCTGTAAAATGGGCTAAGGCAGAGCCTATGGTAGATAATCCACTTATAGCAGCAAGTACTTGTGTTGTTTGATTCTTATTTGTTGGCTTTTGAGAAACCTTTAATTGAATGTCATTTTCACTCTTTACGTCCTGGGTTGGAGTATCATTACCACCGTCTCCAGGTGGGCTAGTATTATCTGACTTCTTAGACAAATCTAGGTCATCTGTGGACTTTTTTCTATCAGTGCTGTGTGTTGAATCTATATTGGGATTGTATGCACTTTCACACATTATTGGGTTTGTTCCTCTTCTGAAACGTTGGAGCAATTTTTGGCCTAAAAGATAATCTTCTCTCCCAAGTTTCCTCGCGCCGTCAGTCACTAAAAATAAAGGGATCATTTCTTCCTCCAGTATTAGCAAATACTTGATTTGTTAGACTTAAATTTTTACCCGTGCTACATATACTAAAGCCATATTTTAGATATGTGAAGAATATAAGATAAATTTAATCTTTTAAGATGATATTTAGTACACATTTATTAGAAAAAATTCGTAAACTAAATTTAAATCAAAAATAAATTTAATGGGTAAATATAGAAATACATGAAGCAAATACTTATAGATGCAATAAATAAATTTTCAAAACAAGCTGACTATCTTGAAATTAGAGTTGAAAAAAATGAAATTTTTGTAATAAGTTTTATTGGGCCTGCGCTTGATAATATTTCCCGTTCTACAAATTTAGGTGGAAGTGTTCGAGCTATGAATAAGGGTGGTTGGGGATTTGTAAGCTTTAATAATTTGGAAAACTTAAATGAAAAGATTTCATTAGCTATTCGTCAGTCAAAGCTTGTTGGGAAACAAGTTCTATCATTCCCTGATTTAAACATAAAAGATATTACTTTAAAGACTGAAATTAAAAGTGATCCAAGGAAAATTTTGGCAAAAGATAAAAAATCATTGTTTGAACATTACAATTCTTTACTCCTAGAAAAGTCAGATAAGATTCAATCAACGCAGGTTTCTTATAGAGATGAAATTAAAACTACTTATTTTGCAAATTCATTTGGTTCATATATAGAGCAGGAGAGATTAGACATAGTAGGTCGTTTCAATGTTATTGCAAGGGATGGTGGTGCTGTTAAACAAGCTTTTGAAAGTGTAACAAGCAGAGATTCATATGAAGCAGTCTTGAATTTGGATGCAAAGGTTCTGGATACAGCAGAGCGTGCTTTAAGACAATTAAATGCAAAGCCAGTTAAAGCTGCTACCTATACTGTAGTTTTAGATCCAAGACTAACTGGTGTTTTTATACATGAGGCATTTGGTCATTTGTCAGAAGGTGATAATGTCTATGAAAATGAAAAAATGAGAGAGGTTCTTGTAGTAGGAAAAGAAATAGCTGTTCCAAAATTAACAGTGGTTGATAGTGCTCTTATTCCTAATTTGCCTGGAAGTTATGTCTATGATGATGAGGGGGTAAAAGCTAACAAGACTGTTTTAATTGAAAATGGTATTTTGACAAACAGGTTACATTCCCGTGAAACGGCTGCAAAGATGTCTGAGTTAACTACGGGAAATGGAAGAGCATTAACTACAGGATATTCGCCTATTCCCAGAATGACAAATACTTATATTGATAAAGGTGATGTAAAGTTTGATGAAATGATTTCAGATGTAAAAGAAGGCATATATGCTATCAGAATGTTAGGTGGCCAAACAAATGGAGAACTTTTTACATTTAGTAGTGGTGAAGCATATATGATTCGAGATGGAAAAATTGCTGAACCAGTGTCTGATGTGACATTAAGTGGAAATGTATTTAAGACATTAAAAGATATAGATGCAATAGGGGATGACCTTATATTTACTAGTGGAAGTTGTGGAAAATGTGGACAAAATGGTTTACCTGTTGGAGTAGGTGGACCACATATAAGAATTAAAGATGTTTTAGTCGGCGGAAGATAGACGTATTAAATTGTTATTCTTTTAAAAAAATATTTTCACAAAAGCTATAATCAATTTTTGTGATTGATCAGATTTTGAAATACTCATGGCTTATAGCACTTGTTCCATTATTAAGTGCTCTTTTAATTATTTTATTTTTTAATTTTTCAAGAAAAATATCAGCTTTTCTTTCAATTGGAGCTGTAGCTTATGGATTAATTCATTCTCTTTATGTATTATTTGCTATTTATACAAATCCTGAAAAACACATTGAATTAAATCTTCCCTGGATTAATGCAGGTACTTTTAAACTTTTTGTTGGATATCTAGTGGATCCACTTTGTGCAATGATGCTTGTCGTTGTTTGTTCGGTAAGTTTTTTTGTTCAGGTTTATACACATGGCTATATGAAAGATGATCCAGGTTACAGCAGATTTTATGCTTACCTTTCATTGTTTACTTTTTCAATGCTTGGACTTGTGTTCTCTACAAATTTATTTCAAAGCTATATTTTTTGGGAGCTAGTTGGAGTTTGTAGTTATCTTCTTATTGGGTTTTGGTGGTATAAACCAACTGCTGCATATGCTTGTACTAAAGCATTCTTAGTAAATCGTATTGGTGATGCTGGTCTATTAATAGGGTTATTGATGCTTTATTTCTCTACTCAGGGATTTTGGCAGGATAAAACAACACTTGCATTTGGTGAATTAAAGAATGCAATTGATTTTGCAACTAACTCACATATCTTACCAATAGTTGGAATTGTTAGTGTTACTACAATTGCACTTTTTGTTTTAATGGGTCCAATGGCAAAATCGGCTCAGTTTCCACTGCATGTTTGGCTACCGGATGCAATGGAAGGTCCTACTCCTATATCTGCGTTAATTCATGCAGCCACAATGGTGGCCGCAGGAGTTTATTTGATTGCACGTTGCTATCCTTTGTATATTGCAGCGCCTGTTGCAATGAATATAGTTGCATGGATTGGTGGAATTACTGCTATATTCAGCGCTACTATTGCTCTTAGTCAATATGACATAAAAAGAACACTTGCATATTCTACATGTTCACAGCTTGGCTATATGGTAATGGCTCTTGGGCTTGGTGCTTATTCTGCAGGGCTGTTTCATTTAATGACACATGCATTTTTTAAAGCAATGCTCTTCCTTTGTTCAGGTTCAGTAATAATTGGATGTCACCATGAACAGGATATGAGACATATGGGTGGTTTAAGAAAATATATGCCAATTACAGCAACCACTTGTTTAATTGGTGTACTTGCGATTTCTGGTTTTCCATTTATGAGTGGTTTTTGGTCCAAAGATATGATTCTTGCAAGTGCATGGGAGCATAACAAGCCACTTTTTATAGTAGGTTCAGTTACAGCATTGTTAACTGCATTTTATATGTTCAGGCTTTATTTTATGACGTTTCATGGTTCTTATCGCGGACATGCTCATCCACATGAAACCACACCAGCTATTACTATTCCATTAATTTTACTTGCTATTCTATCAATATTTATTGGTTTAATTGGTTCACCTTTAATTAAAGGTGGAGATAAGTTTTCAGCATTTATTTCATATGGAGAACATCATGCTCACCATGAATGGGGCTTTAATGTTTTCTTGAAAGAGCTTATGACTATTCAGGGATTAATTCCACTTTGTGCATTTGTAGTAGGTACTCTAGTTGCCTGGTTGGTTTATCAAAAAGGATTGCCAATTAATAAGTTTATTCAGAACAATTTAAAACCAATTTACAATCTTTCATTTAATAAATGGTATGTAGATGAAGTTTACTTCTGGATTTTAAATAAAATTATTCTTCCTGCTTATAGTGTGGGTTGGAAATTTATTGATAAGGTTGTTGTAGATGGGATCTTTGTAAACGGTTCTGCTCTTGTTGTTTCATTTGTCGGTGGAAAGTTAAGGTATATTGAAACGGGACGTGGGCAACTTTATGTTGTTGTAATTTTTGGTTCTGTTTTGTTTGCACTTCTATTTTTATTAACGAGGTTGAAGTAAATGGAACACTTAACACAGCTTTTTTTAAATCATGCACTATCAACAATACTTATTTTGCCTGTTGTAGCTGCTATTGTTATAGCCTTTTTACCAAGCAAAGAACCAATCTGCAGGGTTCTTGCTTTAATATTTTCTTTAGATATTTTACTGAATGTCCTGGTAATAATATTTTCAAAATTTGATCCAAATCTAACTGCTTTCCAATATGTAGAAAGCTATCAGTGGTTTGGAGATGTTATTAGATTTAAGTTAGCAACTGACGGTCTGAGTATTTCAGTGGTTTTGCTAATGGCAATATTACTTCCAGTGGTTATCATTGCTAGTGAGCCAATAGCAAAAGAAAAACCAAAACTTTATTACTCTATGCTTATGGTTGTAACTACAAGTGTTTTAGGAGTATTTTTAGCTCAGGATTTGTTTTTGTTTTTTCTGTTTTGGGAGTTAGAATTGGTTCCAATGTATTTTTTAATAGCTATATGGGGTGGTCCAAACCGAAACTATGCAGCAATGAAATTTTTGATTTATACATTTATTGCAGGTGCTTGTATGTTTGCTGCAGTATTGCTTTTGTTCTTTAGTTCAGGAGCAAATACTTTTGATATGGAAGTCTTAGCACGTTATGCTAAGTCTTTGCCTCATGTATTTCAACTTGCATGTTTTATTTTGTTCTTTCTTTGCTTTATTATTAAACTACCTTCTTTTCCATTTCACACATGGTTGCCAGATGCGCACGTTGAAGCTCCAACACCAGTTTCTATGCTGCTTGCAGGAATACTTCTAAAAATGGGTGGTTATGGTATCTATCGTATTTGCGTAGGTTTCTTCCCAAATATTTTAGTTGAGCTTGGTTTATGGATTACAATTCTTGCTGTAGTTAATATTGTTGGTGCTGCAATTGCTTCTTTGGTTCAGGATGATATGAAGAGAGTTATTGCTTATTCTTCAGTCTCACACATGGGATTTGTTTTGCTTGGAGTAGTATCAATGACTGCAGCTGGGTTTAGCGGTGGAATCTTTCAAATGTTCAGTCATGGATTAATCAGCGCAGCACTCTTTATGCTTGTTGGTACTTTATATGAAAGAACACATACCAGACAAATTACTGATTATGGTGGAATGGCAAAATACATGCCTAAGTGCTTCTATATGTTTATTCTTGGTGCAATGGCAAATCTTGCTTTGCCAGCGCTTTCTGGATTTGTAGGTGAGAGCTTGGTTTTTTACGGGGCATTTACTTCAAAGTACTTTGCAAATTTCCCTACAGCATTGCATTTTAATTTTGGACAAATTTGTGTTTTACTTTCTTCATTAAGCGTGGTTTTAACTGCAGGCTATATGCTCTGGCTTCTCCAAAGAGTTTTTATGGGACCAGAAAATACAAAGTGGTCTAAGCTTACAGATTTAAGACTTTCAGAAATGGTAGTTCTTTCTTCGCTTTTTATTCTGGTAATAGTCTGGGGAGTTTATCCAGCTTCACTTTCATGCCTTTATGAGCCAAGTTCAACAGCCTTGCTTACTCAAATAGTTTCTTTAGTTAAGATTTTGTAAAAAACACATTAAATCTAAATGTTATAGGTAAATTAATTTTTACTAAAGACTTTATATTAGATAAATATATGCCAAATTTGCCTAATCCTATAGTTTATGCCGGAAAAATTGCTGAAATTTTTATTGCTAAATTAAAAAAGCCTCAAATTCCCCATCAGATTGAACGTGCTGAATTTTATGCTGAACAATTATCAATGCCAGCTCCTGTATATCTTAATGTTATTCCAAAATTAAACTATAGCCCGGATGATTCTAATAGAGATATTAATGTAAACGATCTATGTGGTTCTTTGGCATATTTATGTCTTGAGTACCCACAAATTTTTGACAATGTTTTAGGTGAGTTGCGTGGACATGATCAGTTGTTAAAAAATCTTACCTACAATTTAACAGTTGTCGGTCAATATTCAATTGGTCCCTTGCAGAGAAAAGAGTTTATTGGAAAAATAATAGAATCCACTACTAATGAGGATCTGAAAAAGTTTGCAACGGCAATGCTTTCCAGAGTGCCAGAATAAAATGTTTGTTAAAATACTTAAATTATTAATGTGCTCCAGCTAGTACAAACTTTGAATATTCATCCGCAGGAATTAAATCTTTATTTGAATCCAGACTTCCGGCAAGTTCTACTTTAATCATCCAGCCTTTTCCGTAAGGATCTTGATTTACATACTCTGGATGGTCACTTAAATCCTTATTAATCTCAATAATTTTTCCTGAAATAGGGATAAACAAATCGGATACGGATTTAACAGATTCTATAACTCCAAATTTATCCCCTTCTTTAAAGCTTTTTCCTGTTTCTGGCATGTCTACAAATACAACATCTCCTAACTCACCACTGGCATAGGAAGTAATCCCTATATATGCATGATTACCCTGAATTTTTACGTATTCATGGGATTTTGAATATTTTAACTCTTTAGGGAAATCCATGTAAATCCTCTTTCTTTTAAATAATTTTAATCTAAAAAAGGCTTTTTAACCAGCCTATAATTAAGTTTTGCCATGCTTACATTAAGCATGGAATGTAATTACCCTGAAATTATATTTCAAGCTTTGGGTAAATATAATCTGTCAACTGGATTCAAGGTATGAATCGGTTAAGACAGTGTAGAAATTTAAAAGTGCATAATTGTCAAATTTTCATGTTAAACAAGTTTTTTCTTGAACAATAAGTTGTTCAGAGAAAGCTTGTTTTTTTATTTGGCAGATCTATGCAGGAGAAAAAAATGTCTAAGAATAATGAAATTAAACATGGAAAAAAAGAAGAAAACTGGGTGGATGATTTAATAGTAAGACAACAGCATGATATAGAAGAAGAGGAAGAGATATTATCAAGCGTTCCTACTAGAATTAAACATAAATATTTAGAAGAGGATGAAGAGTAAGATTTAATCAAATCTCTAAAATTTGACGATATTTTGTAAAATTACAAGTTTTAAGCATGTTTAAGGAACTTCTTTTGTTTGTAAACTTCTTTTTTTACGTATGTATTATGTTGAATTTAAGAGAACAAAGCTTCTCATTGTTTCTGTAATTTTACTTTTTTCAATTTCAGCTTTTAGTTTTAGTGTAAATGCTGAAGAAGAACTTGTTTTGCTACCTGATGAAGAACAAACGGTTAGTGATTATAGTGATGAAGAGCGCGTAGATGTTTTTAGTCCTAAAGTTAAAAAAAGAAGCAATATTGTCCGAAGGACAATAAGGACTAGAAGAAATCCTGCTATTCAGGATAAGGTATTTATCTCAGGTAATAATAGTCCGACTTTTAATGGATTACTAACAACAGTTTTATTAGTGATATTTGCACTGTTTAGCTTTTTGGTTTTAACAAAGCTATTTTTGTCAAGAGATCAGTTTAATAAGCCGGGTAGTTTACTTGATGAGTTGGCTCAAAAATTCACAGGTGGTTTTTCAAATTCTAATGGATTGAAACTTATACAAACATTGATTCTGACGCCAGGTCAAAGTCTCTATTTGATTGAAATTGATGGTAGAAGGATCTTAGTAGGAGGTACTCAACAAGGTGGCGTACAATTTGTCTCAGATTTGTCCCAGGGTCCACTGAATGCTGCCAAATTGGATTTCAAACAAATTGAAGATTATAAAATTTCAACAAATAATTCAAAAGATATCGCTTCTATGAATGGAGTACATATTGGTGCTAGAGAGAATAGGTTATTTAAACAGGTAGAGGCAAATGCTAATCCATTTAATTCCGAAGAAGCTAACTTAGAAGAGAATCTACCTGATGAAATAAAACAAAATGTGGTTAATAACAATTCAATTAGCAGGCAGACATTTAAGAGAAGAACAAACTTTAGAAAATCCTTGCTTAGTGAGCATGTAAATGGTGCTGAAGAACTATTGCGTAATAGGCAATAATCATTTCTTTAAGAAATTTAAAAATAAATCTTCAACAACTATCTTAGGTTGCATAAATGATTTAAGTTTTGCATATGCATTTGTTATGCCGTAATGTAGGTGGCAGAATTGTTTTTGATCTTCATATTTTAGGCGATCATAATTTTTTACAGCTAAATTAATAAGAAAATCGTTTAAATCAACTTCGTCTTTTTGAATACATTCATAGGCATTTCTTGATTTTTCCAAAGACTCGGTAACATTCTTTGGGAAGTATTCTGTAAAGTTATAGCTGGTTAACTCTGAAGCATTGACATTTAGAGCATCAAAAATTGACTCAGATTTTTTGTTTATGTAAATGGTTTGCGATCTGCTTAGTATTGTACCTAGAATGTCATTTCTAGATTGATTTCCAAAAATGAAAATGGTTCTTTCTGGAGTTTCTTCAACTGTTTTTAAAAGCAAGTTACAGCTGTCAGAGGGTAAAAATTGCAAGCTTGATGCTTGGAAGAATACTATTCGAAAATAATCTGAGGTTATGTTTAATGTATTTAAAAGTTCTCTAATGTTATCTATTTTTATTTGCTCTTTTTTGCTCTCAGGATCAGCTTTTACGTTGATAAATGCTTGTGGATGTTCATCTCTTTCTATCCATTTACAGTTTAAGCATTCTTCACATGGTTTACTAAGAGTGTGCACTGATAAGCCCTTATCAGTGCAGTTTAATATTTTAGCTAGTGTTTTGCTGATTCTTAGTATGTCATTAGGATTTTTGCCAATCAATACATAAGAATTGGCCAACCTATTCTTCAAAATGGCATTTGTTAAGAACTTTGCGACTTCTGGATAGTCGGTTTGTAAATCATTAGGAAACATAGAAGAATTATAAGCTATAAGAGCTTATAACTTAAAACTTATGGCTTACAACTTAAGTGGTAACATTTCACATTGAGTATAAGTCTTTTACAATATCTGTATGTCGTTAGAAATAAACAACAAACTTGCTGTAAACCTTCTCTCAGAGTTGACTTTACTTGGTTCGGAAATAGAACAATTAAATTCAAAAAAAGATATTGCTCTTCTATTTCTAAAGTGTTTACAAAGAACTTTCCCACTAAAATTTCTATCTTTTGTTGAAAAAAGAAATGATTCATTGGAAATTGTTGAACAATTGGGTGATAGTGATTCTGTGTTAAGTGTATTTAATAAAGAAATAAGTGACCGAATATTTAATTGGGTGATTGAACAAAAGCAGGTTGCATCTTTAAATCTTTCCGGTGATAAACACTTTATTTTTATTCCTTTTATAGACCAAAGTATTGATAAGTCTATCGTTCATGGAATGGTTGTTTTACACCCTGATACACCGCTTGTTCTAAGCAAAGATGTAAGTGCTTTTATAAATTTACTGAGTAAGATTGTAAGCCTGTCAATGTCAAAGTTTGCTAGGAATAATGATTCTGTAAAATATCTAAAATTGAAAGAACAAATTAAATCAGAGCTCGAGTTGACTGCAAAACTTCATAAATCAATATCTGGTGCAGAATCGAGTAAAAAGCTTTTATTTAATGTTATTGAAGATGAGTATTCTGCATTTAATGGGAATATTTGGTGGGTTAATGATTTAGGATTAGATATTAGTCTTGTTTTTTTTGCACAGGTATTATGTAAAGGAGCTCCATCAGCGATGCTTGGAGGTTTTTTGCTTGGTGAAATGAATAGTCTAAGAACAAAAGCAGAAATATCACTTCATCCAAAAGAAGTCTTGAAACATTTGAATTTACAGTTCAACTCTGTTTTTAAAAGTACAGGAATTACATTTAATGCTTGGTATGGTGTTTTTAACATTGGAGCCAGAAAAGTAAGATTTGCAAATGCTAATCATCCAGATCCATTCTTAATTGGCCCTGAACAACAGGTTTCAAATCTTATTGCAATGGAAAAAAGTAAACCTCTCGGAATAAATTTAAATGCAGTATTTATTGAAACAGAGTCACATATTTCGGCGGGTTCCAGGCTTGTTATCTGCACAAATGATCTCTTAGAGCAAGCTGCAAAAATAGGTGATAGATATGACCCAAGTTGGTTACCTCAAGTGCTTGAAACACTAGGTTCTTTGCCACTTCCTGAAATGCGTAACAGCTTAAGTAATATATTATCAGAAAATACTCCAGGAACGGCTTCTAAGAGCTCACGTCTTGCATTGTTACTTGAGATTCCATCTTAATTAAATCTTAGTTAAGTAGTTAAAACTCAAGAATAAGAACTAGTACAAATAGTTGATTAGATAATTTATCTGCATTATTAGTTTAAAGATAAATTAATTCAAAGAGTTTTTTAGGGATCTTTGAGGTACATAGAAGATAACCAGATATTTAAATCATTTGGTTCTATTAGGCTATAAAATAAAAATTAATGAAGAATCAGCAACCAAAAAAATCAATTTTTAAGTTCTTTGAAGATAGGTTTGGCTTTAAATTTGAAATATTAAATTTTCGCTTTCCTATTGAAACTTTGGATGGGTTATTGAAGAATTTCTTTAAAGACTATGAACAACCTGCATTCTTAGTTCAAGGGAATAAAGCTATTTCGAATTTGATGTTAAAGAAAATATCAAAGTCATATTTGCTTAAGCTACCTATCCAAAACAACAGTAATGAACATATTTATATTGGATTATCAGACTTACTTTGTTTCTTAATACTATTTGATGAACCGAATCCTGAAGAACAAAGTATAACCAATCAGCAATCTAGATTTTTCCTTACATTTGATCCGGTTGTAATTAATACTATATTTGAGTATTTCTACAGAAACTATTGTGGATCACTTTCTATAAAAGAGAAAAAACTTTTAATCAAACTGAAAAATGTAAAACCCAATCAGCTTGAACCATATTATGTAAGTAAGTTTCAGGAAGCGCTTCTCATAAATGCTTTAAATGATAATAACAGAGTTAAACAGGCAAAAATTATTGAAGCTATTTCATTTACAGATGAATCAATTGTTATAACTGATCTTGCTGGAAACATAAAGGAAACGAATAAAAACTTTGAAAAGTTCTTCTGTAAGTACTCTAGAAAACATTCTATTTCTGAAATACTGACAAAAGAATTACTCCAGGATGCCTTAAGAGAGACAAGCAGAGATAGAAAATGGCAGTCAGAAGTAAGCTTAACTTCTCCTGAAAGTAAGACAGAGCTTATGCTTGTAAGCAGTAGTTTGTTTAAAGATGAATTGGATAGACCAAATGGATACGTCTTTATTTTTAAGAACATTACGGAGCTGAAGAAGCTCGATCAATTAAACAAGCAATTAATTACTAAACTTCGTGAAAGAAATGTACAGTTAACAGAGGTAAATAAACGCCTGGTAGATGCAGATAGAATTAAGAGTGATCTTTTGTCTGTTGTAAGTCATGAGTTAAAGACGCCGGTATCATCAATAATAGGATTTAGTGAATTGATTGCAAATAGAGAATATGATGAAAAGACTATTAAAAACTTTGCTGAACAGATAACGGAAGCTGCTAAAAAATTAAATAGTTTAATTACAGATTACTTAGAAGTTGCTTCAAATCAATTTGGCATTGCAACAAATAAGCTTCCTACAATGCCTGTTAATCTTATAGATCTTATAAGGTTGTGCTATTCAGAAGAGAAGGCTAAGTTTGTAGATAAGAGATTCTTTTTAGATGTAAATTGTATAGGATATGAACCAATAATTATTACTGAAGCACAAAATATGCAAAAACTTTTTGGAAATCTTATAAATAATGCTTTGAAATACAGTCCTGAAGGTGGAAAGATTTCAGTTAAATTTTTAAATGACGGAGAAAATGTCACAATTTCAGTTGCAGATCAAGGAGTTGGTTTAACGCTTGATCAAGCAAGACTTGTTTTTGATCCATTCTATAGAGCTGACAATTCAACAACCAGAGAGTTTCCTGGAATTGGTCTTGGTTTAGCTGTTTGTAAGAAAATTGTGGAAATATATAAAGGTTCTATCTGGTGTGAACCAGGAGTAGATCTTGGAACTGTATTTTACGTCACATTACCGGTTAATCCTAATAAGCTTCTTACAGAACAGAAAGCTAAAACTGAGCATAAAGGTGCGTTTGAGTCTGAATTAGAAATAAAAGACAAAATTAAGTAAAAATCTATATTATTAAATAAATTTAACGATAAAATTCTGTTTATATTAGAGTTCTTTAACCTTCTTTTAACTTAAATATGAGTTGCTATGTATAACTAAGAATATGTCATTTATATCAGACAAAATAAGTAATCAAGGCAATGCTTCCCTTCAAGGTTTTGCTAGTAGTACTAATGCACAAAATGATGCAGATGGATTTTTGCAAGCTCTTATGAGAACTGCAACTAAAACCAGTAGTCCTGCTGACAGTGGATTTCAGACTGGTGACTTTAAGTGGAATGAAAAAGATCTAGTTTCATATTATGATTTAAATAAAAATGGAATAGTTGAAGAGGAAGATATAAATGAAGGGTTAATTAAACCAAAAGATATAAACCATGATGGAGTGTTTGATTTGGAAGACTGTGTTAAAGCTTTTACCATGGCAATTTCAATGGATGAAGAACCTAAAAAATATCAAGCATATGTTCAAGTAGCTAAAAAGGCATTTAAATTAAAAGATCAGAATAATGATGGAGTGGTAGATGTAAAAGATTGGGATACAGATAATGATAATGTGGTAACTGGAAAAGAATTAATGAAAAAAATGGATTTGAATAATGATGGGGTATTTACTGCAGAAGATACAAAAGTTCGTCAACAAGCTATCTTTGGGGAAACATAGAACAATTCTTGCCGACAAATAAAGTTTTAAACAAATTCTAATTAGATACGTCACTTTGCTAGAATTGTCGGTATCTATGAAAAATTCGAATATAACTAAACCTCTTATTTCTGTTGCAATGATTGCCTTTAATGAAGAGAGAATTATAGAAAAAACTCTTTCTGCTATTCATAATTGGGTGGATGAAATTGTTTTAGTGGATTCATTTAGCACTGATAAGACAACTGATATTGCAGAATGTTTTAATGTAAGTCTTTATAAAGAGAAATGGCAGGGTTACTCAAAGCAAAAAAACTTTGCCATTTCAAAATGTAAAGGAAGCTGGATTTTAGTACTTGATGCAGATGAAGTGGTTACTGAGGCACTAAGGAAAGAAATCCTTGAAATTATAAAAACCCCTGGAGATAAAACAGGATTTAAAATTAAAAGAAAGTTGTTTATAGGAAAGGAATGGGTTCGGTTTGGAGGATATTACCCGGATTATCAGCTAAGGTTATTTAAAAATGATGCAGGCGCACATTTTAAAAAGCGTGAAGTACATGAAAGTATAAGCTTAGAAGGAAATATTAATTGCCTTCTAAACCCATTAGAACATTATGCATATCAAAATTTAAAAGCTTATATAAAAGCTTTGGATAAATATGCTGAGCTTGCAAGTATAGAGATTAAAAACAAAAAATATAAATTGCCTTTTTTTAGAGCCTTATGGGCATTTGTTTTTAGATATGTTTTTAGATTGGGTTTCTTAGAAGGTAAATTAGGATTTGATATGGTAAAAGCTTATAGCGGATATGTCTATAAGAAGTATAGCTTAGCTAATAAGAGATAATTATTTGAGGATACATCTGGCTAAGTAGTCAGCTTTATAGCAATAATAAATCCCTTTGATGGTTAAGTGTGGATCATATAAATCAGGTGTTTTATAAAACCTTGAAACAATGCTTGCATTGCCGCCAGTAAAAACAGTTTTTGGTTCAGACTTCGTCATTTCTTTAAATAGTTTAAGATAAGATTCTACAAGAGCTACTTGACCTACGATTACTCCATGTAAAATAGCGTTTTCAGTATCCTTTGATAAAGGATCTAACTTTGTGATCTTTTGTTCTTTAGCAAGTTGTACGTGTGGTAATGAAAGAGTTTTACTTGCCAGAGCTTGTAGTTCTATTTCGCAACCTGTGTGGATCACTCCACCTAGAAAATTGTGATCCTTATCGCAGGCAGTTATAGTGGATGCTGTTCCAAAATCAAAAACAATAATTGGTGAATTAAGAATCTTTATGGAATTTATAGCTCCAACTAAGTTACAAACCCTATCAATACCCAGGGATTGGTAAACATTTTTTATTATTCGTTGCTTAGTAGTATCAAGCTGAATGAACTTAATATTATGCTCTTTTGTTATTCTTTCTATTTCTTCGTTTATATGAAGTAATGCTCCTGCAATTACGACAGGACAATCTTTCTGCTTAACTTCTTCCCAGGGTAATAAACTAAGCTCGGTATGCTTGTTTCTATTGTAAGAGCCTATTAAATCCCCATCTTTCATATAAGCCCAATGAATAGAAGTGTTTCCGACATCAATAGCTAAAATTGTTTCTTTCATTTGTTTCTCCTAACAAGTAGATTAATTTTTTGGAATAGTAGCATCTGCTTTTTTATTTTTCGAACCATTTTTTGCTTTTAATTTGCTTGAATTATCTTCTGGCTTTTCAGGAGCCTTTTTTAATCTAATAAGCTTTATTCTTTGCTTGTTTTTTACTTCTACCTTAAGTATATAACCGTTACTTTCTACTTCATCACCTTCTTTTGGCTCTTCCCCAATTAATCCAAATGCTAACCCTCCAATTGTATCGTAGTGTTCATTTGAAAACTTTGTACCTAGTTTCTCATTTATTTCCTCAATATTTAATCCACCAGCAATTAAAAAATCGTTATTTGGCAAAATCTGGATGGGGTCAATTTCATGATCAAATTCATCAGGGATTTCACCTACAATTTCTTCTATAATATCTTCAATGGTTACTAATCCAGAGGTTCCACCGAATTCGCCAATTATAATTGCAAGCTGGAGGGACTTTCTTTTTAATTCGGTCAATAAATCATCTATTGGTTTGCTTTCAGGAACTTTAACAACCGGTTTTGCAATTCCTTTTACTGGTTTCTCATTATTACCTAATTGTATTTGTTCAAGTAGATCTCTTGTGGTAATAACTCCAACAACATTGTCTATTGACTCCTCATAAATAGGGATTCTTGAATGTTTTGAATCAATAATTGTTTTAATAGCATCTTTAATCATTTTATTTGCCTCTATACAAACCATATCTGTTCTGGGAGTCATTATTTCTCTTGCTACAGTATCAGGGAAATCAAATATATTTGAAATCATTTCTTTTTCTGATTCTTCAAGGACACCCTCTTCTTGGCTTATATTTAAAAGCATTTTTAATTCATCTTCAGTATAAACAAAGGTTGTTCTAAGATCAGTAATTCCAAAGACTCGCAATATACTTGATGCACTAAGATTTAAAATTGAAACTAGAGGATTTGTAATTAGTTTAAATATTTCAAGGGGCCAAATTAAAACAAAAGCTGTTCTTTCAGGGTTTATAAAAGCGACTGTTTTTGGAATTATTTCACCAATTACAACATGAAAGTATGTAACTATTAAAAGTGCTAGTGGTAGTGCAATACTGTGAGCTGTAAAATCTGTGATACTTGGAGTGGCAAAGCGTTCAACATATGGCATAAGCAATTTTGCAATTGTCATTTCACCAATAGCACCAAGAGCTAAGCTGCTGATTGTTATTCCAACTTGTGAAGCTGAAATATAGCTATCTATTTTTTCCAGTGCTTTGAGTATTAAAGCAGCTGTTTTATTACCCTCTTTAGTTCTTTGCTCTATTCGAGTTTTATTTACTCTTGCAAGAGCAAATTCAATGGCAACAAACAAACCGTTTATCAAAACAAAAATAGCACCTATACAGATTCCAGTTATCGAATCCATTATGTGATAAACCTCTCTATTAAAGAAAATCCAGTGTTTCTAATGGTTATAAAACTAATTGTAGGAGTTGTATTCAAATCAATTTTTTGTAAGTAAGAATCTTAGCATAAAGAATATACCCTGTTAAATGAAAGATAGGGGTAGCATGTACAATATCTACAATTTATAGTAAAAAATAGCAAAAAGTACATAAATTATATAGCCAATTTATATAGCGTCTTAAATACTGATAATAATGTTAAGAATAAATAACCGTGGAGTGTAAGCAAGGATGAAAAAGTTATTACTGAATGTTTTGTGGGTTTTGTTGACTATTATTTGCGTGATTTCATTTGCTGTTGTAACTCAAATATATAATCCATCTGAAAAAATAAATGCTCTTTGGCTTACGGTGTGTTCACTATGCTTCTTAGTTCTTGGATATAAATTCTACGGAAAGTTTTTAGCAAAGAAAATTGTAAACCTTGATGATACCAGGGTTACTCCAAGTAATCGTTTAGAAAATGGACAAGACTATATTCCTACAAACAAATTTGTAGTATTTGGGCACCACTTTGCTGCGATAGCAGGGGCAGGACCACTTATGGGACCTGTACTTGCAGCGCAATTTGGATATCTTCCGGGATTTCTGTGGATTTTGCTTGGCTGTGTACTTGCCGGTGGAGTCCATGATTTTATAATCCTTGTTATGTCTATTAGAAGAGATGGGAAATCCATTTCTCAATTTGCAAAAGAAGAAATAGGACCAATATGTGGAATAGCAGCTGGAATGGCAATATTGATCATTATGGTTGTTGCAATAGCAGGACTTGGACTTGCTGTAATTAATGCGTTAAAAGATAGTGCCTGGGGTTTGTTTACAATCTCTTCTACGGTCCCAATTGCGATTTTTATAGGCTTATATATGAGGCATTTAAGACCTGGAAAAACTTTTGAAGCTTCTGTAATTGGATTTTCGCTTTTAATATTTGCAGTTTTTGCAGGGCAGTGGGTCCAGGAGAGTGAAGCAATTGCAAAATATTTCATATATGATGGAAAGACTTTAACAAAGATTTTGGTGATTTATGGTTTTTTTGCAGCATCACTTCCTATGTGGCTTTTACTTACACCACGGGGTTATATAAGTTCGTTTTTAAAAATTGGGGTTGTGTTTCTCCTTGCAGCAGGAGTGATTTTTGTCGCTCCAAATTTAGAAATGCCAAAGTTTACACAATTTATTTATGGTGGTGGACCTGTTTTACCAGGGGCTTTATTCCCCTTTTTATTTATTACGATTGCGTGTGGAGCTATTAGTGGTTTCCATTCTGTAATAGGTTCTGGAACTAC
>JAHFBE010000027.1 GCA_023250205.1 Candidatus Melainabacteria bacterium
TGGAACGATTTTCGTTACTAATTTACGTAACATCCCCCCGGTTTTTAAATACTCTCCATAAAAAGGAAAAATATTAATAAAATCAATCTTGTTTATTTTAGAGTTTAGTTTTGTACGGTATGTTGATTTGATACATTTACTGCACTCTGCTATTTTAGTAAGCAAGTTCTTACGCAGTATTGCTATAAACAGAGCATTTTTATAACCCAATATTTTACTTAGAAAATATAGAGATTTAGGGAATTGAGGGACATAATTTGGTTCTAGTTTTTTAATTGCAGTATAAATTTCTTCAAAAGTTTTTTTATTAACTTCAAAACACTCTCTTCCAACATGTCCATAAGCTCTTAATAAAGCAGATTTGTATTGTAGATCTTTAAATTTTCCTTCACTTTCCCATAATTGATGAACTTGTTTAATATATAAGAGTTGAGAATCTGTAAAATTGACACGATTTCTCCTTGATATACTTTCGTTATGTATTCGGTAATAGGCACTAATACTTTCTACAAAAACAAATTTACCATTGTTGCGAGCTGCATCTAGGCAAAATCTAGAATCTTGAGTTAATGTAAGAAGCTCATTCCACATACCAATTTTTTCGACGATCTTCCGTGTAAACATTAAAGCTGCAGGTGGAGTCCAAAAATCAAAAAAGACTGCTATTTCTGGATTCAAATCCATGTTTTTATTTCGTTTTGGTGATATTTTACCTGGTTTAAAAGTTCCATCATCTTGCTTAACTAATATTTGATATTGTGAGTAGGCAACATCAGCATTGAGCTTTGTAAGAATGTTTAGTTTATTTTCAATAGAGCATGGAGTTAAAACATCATCAGCATCAAGATATTGGATAAATTTTCCTTTTGACAGTTTTGTTCCTATGTTACGAGCATGGGATACTCCCATATTTTTTGTAAGAAATTCTACTTTTAGTTTGTCTGCATATAAATTAATGATGCTTCTAGTGTTATCAGTTGAGCAATCATCAATTATTATTATTTCATAATTTTTATAAGTCTGAGAAAATACGCTTTTAAGAGTTTCATTGAGATATTTCTCTGAATTAAAACAGGGTATTATAATTGAAACTAAATCATCGTACATTTTTCAGTGATAGCCCTCCATTTGAGCCTATTATTTGTAGTCCTGTCAAATATATTCTATATGGTTGTTTGTGATTTATTGTAGTGGTTTGTGATTTGTAACAATCCTGCTATTTCTTCTTCTCAATTATTGGGATATGTCGAGGGTATAATACTAAGGTCATATATTTTTATTCTATAGATAAATAAATGAAAGAAGTCTTTGTAATTCTTTTTAAACTTGGGCTCAGACCATGGATTTTGGCTCTAGCCATAATTTTAGCTTTTATTTCAGCATCACTTGAAGGTATAAGTATTGGACTCTTAATCCCACTATTTAATGGGCTAATAGGCACCGACTTTAAGTTTATTGAAAATATAAAATCATTAAAGCCAGTATTAAAATTGTTGCCGGAAAACGTTGCTAGTCACAACTCAGGAATATTTGCTTTATTGATTTTGCTTATTCTTATTTTAATAATATTCAAAAATATTTCATATTATTTTTCTGCGATATCAGTCTTGCATCAAGTTCGCTCATTTGCTAATAAGTTACGAAAAACTATTTATAATAGATATTTGAGTTTTGGGAAATTATTCTTTGATAGAAATAATATTGGAAGCCTGCATCAAATACTAGTTACAAACACTGATCAAATTGCAAGAGAACTCTACCTTCTACAAAATCACTTATATAGTTTTTTTACTCTTTTTGTTTATCTGGTAATGATGTTAATCATATCATTTAAATTAACTGCAATAGTCCTTCTGGCGTTTCCATTCTTATATTATGGACTTAAATGGATTATGTCAAAAATTGAAAATGCTTCGCTATTTTATGCGACTTCATATTTAAAGATGGGAAACAAAATATCAGATGCTTTGGGATGCATTCCTTTGGTAAAAGCTTATTCAAACGAGCAAGATGAAAGGGAGTTATTTGCAGGAATAAGTGATTCAGTTGAAAAAATTGAGTTTAATATAGACAAAAAACGAACTTTAATAAATCCAATTCAAGAAGTAATAGTTTTTATTGTAGTTTTGCTATTAATAGCCTGGATAGCATTCTTTTATTTAAAAGAACATTCAAATACTTTTGCTGGCTATATGGTTTTTCTTTTAATCTTAAGAAGGTCAATGAGTGTTTTTGGAAGTTTTAATAATATGAAATCTTCATTTGCATATTTGAAAGGACCACTTGCAGAGGTGAATAAAATATTAGGTGATGATGAAAAACATTTTATATATAATGGTAAGAAAATTTTTGCTGGACTCAAGGATAAGATCGAATTTGTTTCAGTAAGCTTTTCTTATATGCAAGAGATTAGTGCTTTAGATAAGATAAGCTTTTCTGTAGAGAAGGGTAGTGTTGTTGCTTTAGTAGGTCAAACTGGTTCTGGTAAAACAACACTGATTAATTTGCTGATGAGATTTTATGAGGTAACCTCGGGACAAATTTTAATTAATGGTGTAAGTATTAGTGAGTATACTTTAAGTTCGTTGAGAGCACAAATAGCTTTGGTAAGTCAGGAAACTTACCTTTTTAATGATTCTTTAAGGTCTAATCTTATTTATGGATTAAAAAATATTCCTAAAGAATCAGTTCTTATAGATATACTTAAAAAATCCAGATTGTATGATTTTGTTCGGAAATTGCCTGATGGCTTAGAAAGTACATTGGGTGATAAGGGTGTAAAGCTTTCTGGAGGGGAGAAGCAAAGAGTTAGTATAGCTAGAGCAATGCTAAAAAATGCTGAGATATTGATCCTTGATGAAGCAACAAGCTCTCTTGATAGTGAAACTGAGAAACTGATACAGGAAGCATTGGATGAGTTGATAAAAAATAAAACGGTTATAGTTATAGCTCACAGGTTATCAACTGTGAAAAATGCTGATAAGATTATTGTTCTTGAAAAAGGTAAAATTATAGAGGAAGGTTCTTTAACGGAGTTGGTTAATAATAAAGAACGATTTTACGATTTTTGGGAGGCTCAAAGATTTTAAGAGAGAATTGTGAAAACAACAAATGTGTTAAATGAAATAAAGTGTATTGTATGTAACTCGACAAATGTTTTGTTGAATTACAGGTTGCCATATGGTGATGTCTTCCTTTGTAAAGAATGCCAAGTAGCGTTTACAAATTTTAAAGATAAAAATGAGTTTTATATAGCAAACAGCAAATGGGATGAATTTGACAGATTAAAAAGTCAAATCTATATTTTGCCTGAATTAAGAAAAATTGCTTTGAATAGACTGAGATTGTTGCAGAAATATTCTAAAGGTAAAAATCTCATTGAGTTTGGACCTAATACAGGTGAATTTTTACATGTTGCATCTAAGCATGGATTTCAAGTTACTGGAGTAGATCAATTTCCTGCAATATTAAATCTTAATAAGTGTAAAGGAATGAATTTTATTAGTTCAAAAGCAGAAGAAATAAATATTAAAGAAAAATTTGATATTGTTGCAGCCTTTCATTTGTTTGAACATTTAGAAAAGCCTAAACATTTTCTTGATGTCGTATGGAGCATGTTGAATGAAAATGGTATTTTATTTCTCGAAGTGCCTAATTACAATTCACATAGCAGAATTGCTCAAAGAGAAAAATGGGATATGTTTTATAATTACCACTTAACTCATTTTGATGATATTTCTTTATCTGGGTTATTGGTTAAATGTGGGTTTAAACTTTTAAAAGTTAGGACGGTACAGCCGTTAAATCTTCTCTTTGACAAATACTATTTGCCAATTCGTCATTTTGCTTGGACATTGTTAAAAAAAATATTTAGTACTAATAAGGTCAAGCTAAATAATCTTGAAGTTAGAAATAAAGAGGTTGTTTGTTTATCAATTGAAGATGAAAATAAGATACATAAAGGATTGAAGTCAAAAATATCTGGATTGGAGATCTGTGTGAAAAATATACTTTCTATACCGTTTATTCCATATGCATATTTCGTTTCAAAGAATGGGCGGGGGGATATGCTTCAAATTATTGCTACTAAGGATGGATAAATACTTTTACTTTTGGAAGTAATGTAATGAAGTTATCTCTGATGTCCTTAATTTTTTGTGATAACTAAATCCAATATTTTTCATAAGATCAATGCAATCTTGAGGATTGCAGAAGTTGTGGTGTAATTCAAAGACAGCACTTTTGACACGAAGCATTAGATCATCTTTATAGGTTTTTAAAAAGATTAATTCAGAACCCTCAATATCACATTTTAAGAGATCGATCTCTGGAAATGTCTCTTTAATAGAGTTAATGTCCAGATAGTTAATGTTTTTCCCCTTTGACATTTCTGTCTTAAATATAGAATTACGAATATGCTCATTGCATTCATAAATAAGATCACTGCCATGTTTGTACCCAATTAAATTATTGAGCAAAGTTGCTTTTTTAGATAACTCTGGTTGTTCAGAAAGTCTTGATTTTAGTTCTTTAAATGTTGAAGGACTTCCTTCTATTAAAATAATATTGAAATCTTTATTTGGTCTAGAACTCCTTTTTATTAAATCTACGACTCTAAATGTAAAAAATCCAACATTTGCTCCCAAGTCAAGAAAATTTAAAGCACGGTTACAATCTTCCTTTTCAATAGTCATTTTAATAGGAATATCATATTCCTCATCAATGAAAATTTCGTTATAGCAGTACCATTCTTCTTGAGATTTGACTCTAAGAATTATTTCGGATCTTAGTTTCCAGAATAAATCACTTTGTTTAAATAGAAGCTTATGAAGCTTATAGTTGAATTTAAATATTAAATAATTTTTAATTTTAGTTATTAGTTTAATGAGCATAATTTGTAAGAAATTTAATCAATAAAAACGAAATATTTAAAAATATCTTAGCAGGGGTGTGCAAGAAATTCGAGGATGATACTTGTCATTCTAGAGCCACATTCGCTTCGCTCAGTGCAGGCTCCGGAGAAGAATCTCCTAACGTTAACAGATCCTTTGGGGTGTGCTAACAAATCGAGGATAAAGCCGCTTGTCATTCTGAATGAAATGAAGAATCTCATTAGTTGATAGCAGTTTTGTGAGATTCTGAGCGTAAGCGAAGAATGACATCCTTGAATCTTTTACAGACCCTAATTGAAGAAGTTATAATTACCCTATATTTATTTATTTGTTGTTAACCTAGTTAGGTTAGCTAGTGGTTCAGTGAAAAGTTGAATTAGTGGTTGGTAATGAAAGTAATAGTTTCATGTGGTGGTAAATTTCATGCATTTAATCTTGCTGAACAGCTGGATAAAAAAGGATATCTTGAAAAATTAATAACATCTTATTACAGTCAAAAAGCCCCATTCTTCCCTAAATTTAGAAAAGATAAAGAAAAAGTCAACCTAGAGAAAGTCGTTTCAAATATGTTTCCGCATGTGCTGGGAAAAATTAACAGTAAATTTAAACTTATTCAAGCTATTCCTAATTTAGATTATCATTTGCTAAATATTTTTGATAGTTGGGCTAAAACACAAATCGTTCCTTGCGATATCTTTGTCGGGTGGTCTGGGTATTCTCTTAAATCTTTACGAAAGGCAAAGCAATTTGGTGCAATTACAATTATTGAAAGATGCTCTTCTCATATTCAGTTTCAAAGGGAAATTTTAGAGGAAGAATATAAAATGTTTGATTATAATGTAAATCCTGTTAATGAGCTTACGCTACAGAAAGAATTATTAGAATATGATGAGGCAGACTATATATCAATCCCTTCAAGGTTCGTAAAAGAGACTTTTCTTGAAAAAGGGTTAAATCCAAGCAAACTTATTCATGTTTCCTATGGAGTTGATACATCAAATTTTAAACAAGTTCAAAAAGAAGATGACAAATTTAGGATTATTTATTTAGGAGCTCTTTCCTTGAGAAAAGGAATCCCCTATCTTTTAAAGGCTTATTCAGAATTAAATTTACCAAATTCTGAACTACATTTAATAGGAGCAATTAGTCCTGAAATTGTTGATACATTAAAAAAATATGAAGGAAGTTTTAAGCATGAAGGATTCATCCCTCATCTTGATTTGTATAAGTATCTTTCTCAAGGCTCTGTTTTTGTCTTGCCATCGATTGAAGAAGGACTTGCGTATGTAATTTTACAGGCAATGGCATGTGGTTTACCCGTAATCTGTACAGAAAATACTGGAGGAGCAGATGTTATAAGAGATGGTAAGGAAGGCTTTATTTTGCCAATTAGGGATGTCGGTAAATTAAAAGAAAAAATACTTTATTTATATGAGCATGAAAATAAGAGAAAAACTATGAGTGAAATGGCTTTAAAAAGAGTCGGAGAATTTACCTGGGATGTCTATGGAGAGAAAATGATATCTTTATATGACAAATTGATTTCCATGTAATTAATACGAAACCCGATAGATTAGATTGAAAAAAAGAGTTTTTCTATAACAATATCAGAAAATGCAACACAATTGAAACTCTACCGTCAATTGTGTTGTTGTATTAATCTTGGTGCAAGAAATGGTGTTTTTGATTTATTTGCAAATCGCATTATTAGCTTCCTTTGTGATTTTTGTTTTTTTTATGGAAGGAAAAAATGTGAAGCTCTTCAACCCACCAATTTTAATTTCTATAATTTATTTGATTGAATATGGAGTCTCGACTTTGTACATGGTTTCTGATCCTGCTCACTTTTGGAGATATGATTTCTATGAAATTGGGATTGTTAATAAGGGATTATTATTTGTTAATCTCGTTTTTATTCTTTTTTTGCTTGGATATTATTCCCCTAAATATAGTATAGGTATTCGAAATTGGATTGTTAAAATCATTGATAAGATTCCTGATATTAATAAATATACAATTCAAATAAAAAATCTTATTTTAATGATTGTAATATTGCTTATTGCGGGATGGACAGCACGGATTCTTGTAATATTATGTGGTGGATACTATCATATTGAATCTGGAAATGCTCAAGCTGTTAAATCAGAATTTTATGATACTTACTCCCAATATTTAGTTATGGGCTCTTTACTTCCAACAATTGCTCTTTCATTAATATTTTCTGAATGGCTTACCAAAAATAAACAATCATACCTGTTTGTATCAGTACTCTTTTTATTATTAGAAATTTTATATGCACTACCATCTGGTAGTAAAGAAAGGATTCTGTTGCCAATATCTTTAGTGTTATTTATGTACTCATTGAAAAAGAAACTACCAATAATTCCTTTACTAATTACGGTAGTTTTGTTTATTTTGTTTGTCTTTCCATTCGTTGGTATATATAGAAACATTGTGCTTTCTGGCAATGTGTTTAATGACATGCTTTTAGTTTCTTATATATACTTCCAACTATTTGAAAACTTTGGAGTAACTATTTCTGAAATATTTAACTATATTTTTGCTGACAGGTTTAATTTTTCGATTGTTATAAGTGCAATTGTAGAGAAAACTCCTGCAGTATGGGACTTTAAGTATGGGTATACATATTTTATATTCTTCTTGTCAATTATTCCTAGGATTATTTGGCCGGATAAGCCAGGTATCGCAATTTATGGAAATGAATTTGGAAGAATGTATGGTTTTATTAGCCCTGTAGATTTTGGTACTTCTATTGATATGGGGTGGGTGGGGGAAATGTTTGTTAATTTTGGTTGGTTCGGTATAGTATGTGGGTTCTTCTATGGGTTATTTTACAGAGTCATTTATGAATATTTTATTAGGGATGGTAGATTTACGCCACTGTCAGGAATATTTTATGTACTAACTTTGTACTATATGCTTAGAGGAGGTATGTTTGCTCTTCAGTTTAGTGGATTAATGAAAATATTGCTTGTTGTATGCATTATTTTGCTTCCATTTGCTAGAAGAGTGAAGAGGAGAACCCAAAAACAGGAAATGCTGTAAAATGAAGATTCTCCATGTAACTCCTTCATATTATCCAGCATTTAAATATGGAGGGCCTATTGAATCTGTTCATCTTTTAAATAAAGCTTTAATCAAAAAAGGGATTCAAGTTGATGTTCTTACTACTAAAGCAGGATTAGATGGTGAGCAGAACATTGGATGTAATGATTGGGTTGATGTCTCTGGAGTAAGAGTTAAATATTTTCCTTATTGCTTGGGAGATAACTATAATTTTTCGTTAAATCTCTTTCTATCACTTTTAAAGGGAGTTAAAAACTACAAGCTTATTCATATTTCTTATGTGTGGAATTTTCCGGTGTTAGCTGGAGGAATTGCAGCTAGTCTATTTGAAGTCCCTTATTTAATTTCTCCAAGGGGTACTTTATGTAAAGAAGCTATAGAAATAAAATCTAAACAAATTAAGAAGCTATATTTCAGTTTAATTTCAAAACATTATGTTAATTCAGCAAATGGTATTCATTTTACTTCTGAAGATGAGAAAAGAAATGTTGTTGATTATTTAAATATTAAAAGCAAGTCATATATTGTTCCAAATGGAATCGATTTGTCTGAATACGAAAATCTTCCAGATAAAAATCAATTTAAACTAAAATATCCAATTCTCTCAGGTAAAAAATACATTTTATTTTTAGGACGTATAAATAAGAAAAAAGGATTAGATATTTTAGTTGATTCATTCAAACTTCTTTCAAAAGAATCTGAGGATTATTTTTAGTTATTGTAGGACCTGATAATGATGGATATAAGGCTGAGCTTGAAAATATATTGAATAAGGCTGGATTGAAAAACAAAGTATTATTTACAGGAATCTTGCTTGGTAAAGATAAGTTAGCTGCATACACTGGTGCTGAAGTGTTTGCTTTATCTTCATACTCTGAAAACTTTGGGATGAGTGTAGTTGAAGCAATGGCATGTAATGTTCCTGTTCTTATATCAGATAAGGTGGGAATATATGATGATGTTGAGAAATATAATGCAGGCATTATAACTTCTCCAATAGTTGATAGCCTTTATTTGGGGCTTAAGAAACTATTAGGAAATCCTGGTATAAGTAAGTCAAATGTTGTGAATGCCAGAAAGCTGATTAAAGATAAGTATGATATTAATAAAGTTGCTGATGAAATGATATCTGTTTATGAAGATATTATTAGAAGTACTAAGACTCGGATTTGAGAAAGCTTGAAATGAAAACAATACTTGGAATAAATGCATATCATGGAGACTCTTCTGCGTGTCTTCTTGTAGGTGGAAAAGTAGTTAATGCTATTGAAGAAGAAAGAATAATCCGAATAAAACATTGGGCAGGTTTCCCAATTGAATCTATAAAATGGTGTCTCTCTGATGCGAAACTAAATATTCAAGATATTGACTATATTGCAATTTCAAGAAATCCATCAGCACATCTTCATAAAAAAATACTAAGGACATTAACGAAGATTCCTTCGCTTAGTTTCTTGAAAAGTAGACTTTCTAATGTTGCAAGGATTGGTGAAATTAAATCAGAAATTGCTGCTGCATTTAATGTAAGTGAATCTCAAATTAAAGCAAAGATTGAAAATATAGAACATCATATGGCACATATTGGTAGCAGCTTCTTTGTTTCACCATTTTCTAATGCAGCATGTGTAACTATAGATGGATTTGGTGATTTTGTAAGCACAATGAGAGCCGTGGGAAAAGATAGAGCTATTGAAATCCTTGATTGGGTTGAGTTTCCACACTCGTTAGGTATCTTTTATTCTGCGATGACTCAATTCCTTGGTTTCTGGAATTATGGGGATGAATATAAGGTAATGGGACTTTCTGCTTATGGATCCCTTGGTTTTAAGAATCAAATGATGGAAATCGTAAAATTAAAAGATAATGGATTGTTTGAGCTTGATACATCTTTTTTTCTTCATGATAAAGAAGGAGTTGAAATGGTCTGGGAAAATGGTCAACCGGTGATTGGAAAATTATTTTCAGATAAATTGGTTGAAATGTTTGGAAATCCCAGAGAAACGAATGAAGAGATCTCAAAAAAGTATCAGGATATAGCCACTTCTGTTCAGGATGTTTATGAAAATACTTTTTTCCATATTTTGAATGACGCTTACAAAAAGATAAAGGTAGATTCAATTTCTTTAGCTGGAGGTTGTATTCAAAATTCTCTTGCAAATGGAAAAATTACGCAAAATACTCCATTTAAGCATCTATATATTCCTCCAGCCTCTTATGATGCTGGTACGGCAATAGGTGCTGCTATGTGTTTTTGGAATAAAATCTCTACATCTACTAAAACATTTGTAATGGAAAGTCCTTACCTCGGACCTGAATTTAAAAATGATGAAATTGAAAATCAAATAAATCTATATAATTTAAGCAAAAAAGGGTGTCAGGTTGAGTTTATTAAAGATGAGACTGAATTATATAAAAAAACTGCAAATGAAATATCTGCTGGAAAAATAATTGGATGGTTTCAGGGTAGAACAGAATTTGGTCCAAGAGCACTGGGAAATAGAAGTATTTTAGTGGACCCAAGACGTAGTGAAATGAAAGATATCTTAAATCAAAGAATAAAAAGGAGAGAGTGGTTTCGCCCTTTTGCTCCTTCTATCTTAGAAGAAAAAACAGATGAATGGTTTGAACAGGGCTCGTCGGTACCATTTATGGAAAAGGTCTTTAAAATAAAAGAGGAGAAAAGGAAGTTAATTCCTGCTGTTTGTCATGAAGATGGTACAGGCAGGTTGCAGACAGTATCTGTAAAAATGAACCCAAAGTATTATAAGCTAATAAAACAGTTTGAAAGCCTTACTAGTGTTCCAATTATACTGAATACTTCATTCAATGATAATGAACCTATTGTCAACACACCAAAAGATGCCATAGAATGTTTTCTATCAACGAAGATAGATGTGTTAGTTATAGGTGACTTTTTGATTTCCAAAGTTTCAGCTTAATACCATATGCAAATTCTATATTTCAACAGATCCTTTTATCCGGATATTGAAGCCACTGGTCAGCTAATGACTGATTTATGTGATGAGCTTGTAAAGAAAGGACATGAAATTACGGTTGTTGCCGGGCAGTCTTACTATTTAAATAATGGAAATAAGAATCCTTTTTTGCAAAGGCAGCACTATAATTCTATAGAAATTATTCGTGGATATGGATCCACGTTTTCAAAAAGATTTCTATTTTTGAGAATAGTGAATCTAGCATTTTATTTTGTTAATGCATTTATTGGTGGATTTATGGCTAGAAAGAAGCCTGATTTAGTAATAGTAGGAACAGATCCTCCAGTTTTGGGATTAATCGGAATCTTCTTTGCTAAATGGTATAAAGCAAAGTTTGTTTATTATTGTCAGGATATTTACCCTGATGTTGGAATCGTAACTGGGAAACTAAAAAATCCAATTTTAAATTTCTTCTTAAACCAAATAAATATTTTGTCATTTACAATGGCTGACAATATAGTTTGTATTGGCGAGTATATGAAAAATAGAATCCTAAATAAGGGGATTAATGAAAATAAAATTGTTGTTGTACATAATTGGGCAAATACTAGTGTTCTATACCCCATCTTAAAAGATCAAAATGAATTTATTAAAAAAAATAATTTAAAAAACTGTTTTACAATTATGTACTCTGGAAATTTGGGACTTACTCAAAATCTTGAAAATATAATTGAAGTGGCAAAGTCTTTTAAAGATAATTCAAAAGTAAAATTCTTATTAATTGGAGATGGTGCTAGTAAGCTGAGACTTCAAAATTTGGTTTCACAATATAACCTTTCAAATGTTGAATTTCTCCCATATCAACCAAAAGGTGAACTTAAATATTCTCTTTCTGCCCCAGATATTCACTTAATACCTTTTGAAAAAGGATTGTCAGGAATTATGGTTCCCAGTAAAGTCTATAATATTCTTGCTTGTGGGAAACCTTATATAGGTTGGATTGAGAAAAATAGTGAGATCCATTCAATCGCTTCCAAATTTAAATGTGGAATTACTGTTCCACCTGGCAATATAAGAAATATGATTAGAGCTATAAGCTGGTCTATTAAACATAGAGATAAGCTTGATGAGATGGGTTTAAGGGGAAGAGAAGCTGTAATTAAGCATTTTGATATAAATATTAGTGTTAATAAATTTAATGAAACTATTTGCAAGCTAGTGTCTTAGAAATATTTTCTAGAAACCAGTTATAGGTATCTTTTAATCCAGACTTTAAGTTAATCTTTTTCTTCCAGCCAAGCTTTTCTAGTCGACTGCTGTCGAGTAGTTTTCTTTGCGTTCCATCTGGTTTGTTTATATCAAAAACAATATTTCCTTTGTAGCCTATAACCTCACAAATAATTTTAGCTAATTCTTGAATACTGTATTCTTCTCCGCTGCCTACATTTATAATTTGATTCTCTGAATAATTCTTCAATAAATATAAACATGCAATAGCTAAATCTTTTGAATTTAAGAATTCACGTTTTGGTCTTCCGGTTCCCCAGATTGTCACTGATTGTTCATTTTTTGTTTTTGCATTGTGAATTTTATAAATCAACCCTGGAATTACATGACTGTTTTCAGGATGGAAGTTATCATTTATGCCATAGATATTAGTTGGCATTGCACAAATATAATTAGTACCGTATTGCCTGTTATAGCTTTGACACATCTTTATTCCTGCAATCTTTGCTATTGCATAGGGTTCATTTGTTGGTTCTAGTTCACCGGTAAGCAAATATTCTTCTTTTATTGGTTGGTGGGAATGCTTTGGATAGATACATGATGAGCCAAGGAAGAGCAATCTTTTCACACCATTTAAATAAGCATTGTGAATTATATTGTTTTGAATTTGCAAGTTTTCATAAATAAATTCTGCTGGTAGAGAATTATTTGCTACAATCCCACCGACTCTTGCTGCGGCTAAAATTACTATTTCTGGTTTTTCGGTTTTAAAAAAATTCTCTACATTTTGTGATTTTAATAAATCCAATTCATTATGAGTTTTAGTTAGGATATTTGTAAAACCTTCTATCTTAAGTTCTTCTAGTATTGCTGAGCCTACAAGCCCAGTATGTCCTGCTAAATAAACTCTGTTGTTATTCTGCATGAGCAAATTCTTTAAACCCACCCTCTTTTAAATACAAAGATTGTCTAGCTTTTTTCAAATCTGATTCAACCATTTCTTTAACAAGTGACTTTATATCGTATTTTGGAGTCCATTTTAATTCTTTTTTTGCTTTTGAAGCATCACCGCATAGAAAATCAACTTCTGAAGGTCTGAAATATTTTGAATCCGATTCAATTATTACATCCCCTTTTTTTCTTGAGTCTATTAAGGATGGTAATGCATTATCAGCAAAGCCTGCTATTTTACCTTTTGTTTCTTTTCCTTTACCAGTCCACTCTATTAGAATTCCAACCTCTTTAAAAGCCATTTCTACTAATTCTTTTACTGAAGTGGAAACTCCAGTTGCAAAGACGTAATCGCTTGGTTTTGTTTGCTGGAGAATTAGCCACATGCCGTGTACATAGTCTTTTGCGTGTCCCCAATCTCTTTTTGCATCAAGGTTACCAATATAAATCTTTTTATCCAGGCCAACAGCAATTCTACTTACTCCTCTTGTGATTTTTCTAGTAACAAAAGTTTCACCTCTTATAGGAGATTCATGATTAAACAATATTCCATTACAAGCAAAAAAATTGTAGGCTTCACGATAATTTACTGTAATCCAATAGGCATAGAGCTTTGCTACTGCATATGGTGAACGAGGGTAGAATGGAGTCGTTTCTTTTTGAGGAGTTTCTTGAACTAGTCCATATAATTCAGAAGAAGACGCTTGGAAGAAATGTATTTTATCTTGAAGTTTCAATATTCTGATTGCTTCAAGCATTCTTAGAGTACCAACAGCATCAGTATCTGCAGTATATTCAGGTGTTTCAAAGGAAACCTGGACATGGCTTTGTGCCCCAAGATTATAAATCTCATCTGGTTGAACAGCTTGAATTATACGTATTAAATTTGTTGAGTCAGTTAAGTCTCCATAATGTAAAAAGAACTTACTGTCAGGATCATGAGGATCTTTATACAGGTGATCAATTCTTTCTGTATTAAATGAAGAGGCTCTTCTTTTAATTCCATGGACAATATATCCTTTTTCGAGTAATAACTCTGAAAGATATGTACCATCTTGCCCGGTGATTCCTGTAATTAATGCTATCTTTTCTTTAGTCATAAAGTTCTATTATACAATGAGTAACTTCTGGGTGTGCTAACAAATCGAGGATAAATAGTATAAATGTCATTGCGAGCTGAACCCTTCACGATGTTCAGGGTAAATTCCATGAGGCGTGGCAATCCAGATCGAGACTGCTGTGGAGACGTTGCATGCAACGTCTCTTCCCTCGCAGTGACATGTTAAAGTTATCCTCGAAAACTTTTCACACCCGTAACTTCTTATAAATGACCTCTTAGGGTAGAATATATGTGTTTTAAGTGAAACCTTTATAAAGGAAACGTAAATTATTTTCGTTATATAACAAATGCTAAAAGTATTAGTTACAGATAAGTTAAATACAGCTGGTTTAGATATTTTAAAACAAGTCGCAGAGGTTGATTATAAGCCGGGGATTTCTGCTGATGATTTAAAAAAAATAATTAAAGATTATAATGCTCTTCTTATTAGAAGTCAGACTAGGGTTACAAAAGATGTTATTGAATCATGCTCAAATAATATGAAAATTATTGGTAGAGCAGGAGTTGGAGTAGATAATATTGATTTAGATGCAGCTACTCAAAAGGGAATCATAGTGGTAAATTCGCCTGAAGGTAATACTACTGCTGCAAGTGAACATACTATTGCAATGATGATGTCTCTTGCCAGATTAATACCCCCAGCAGATGTATCGATGAAAAAAAAGGAATGGAAAAGAGCTGACTTCTTGGGGTTTGAATTATTTGGTAAGACGTTGGGAATTGTTGGGTTAGGCAAAATTGGAGCTAGGGTTGGAAAAATTGCACAGGCAATGGGGATGAAAGTTCTTGCTTATGATCCATTTGTTAGTCAGGAATTTGCTACCCAGTTAAGATTTGAATTAGTAACCTTGGATGAGATATGGAAAAGAGCAGATATGATAACTGTTCATGTACCAAAGACATCAGAAACGGTAAACCTCTTGAATAAAGATACTCTTAAGAAATGTAAGCCCGGTGTCAGAGTTATTAATTGTGCAAGAGGTGGGATTATTGATGAAGCTGCATTAGCAGAAGCAATTAAATCAGGGCATGTTGCTGGTGCAGCATTTGATGTGTTTGATGAAGAACCTGTTAAAGATTCTCCATTACTTTATCTTGGAGATAAAGTTGTTTTAACTCCACATTTGGGAGCTAGTACTGAAGAGGCTCAGCTTAATGTTGCATTAGATGTGGCTGAACAAATAAGAGATGTTTTATCTGGAGGATTTGCCCGGAGTGCTGTTAATCTTCCTGCAATGAAAGCAGAAACTATTGCTGAAGTAAAACCTTTTATGACTTTGGCAGGAATTCTAGGAACCGTTGCTGGTCAACTAATAGATGGCAAAATTCAGGAAATTCAAATTGAGGCAAAAGGAGAACTGGCAAAGAAAAATACCGATCCGCTTACTGTTGCAGTTATAAAGAGTATTTTATCAAGCAGTATTGAAGGAGTAAATTTTGTAAATGCACCAATTATTGCTAAGGCTAGAGGAATCAAAATTATAGAATCAAAATCTTTTGATACCGGTGATTATGTAGAAGAATTAAAGGTTACTTTAAAAACTGATAAAGGCGACAAAGCTTTATCCGGGACATTGCTTGCTCAGGCAATACCAGCGATAGTTCAAATTGATAACTATAGTATTAATGCTACACCTGCAGAACATATGCTTCTAACGCATCATCAGGATAAGCCAGGGATGATTGCTCAAGTGTCAACGATTTTGTGGCAAGGAAATATAAATATTAGTTCTATGCATGTTGGAAGAAAAGGTCCAAGGGAAATGTCTGTAATGATATTAAATTTAGATGATCCCCTTCCAGCAGAACTAGTTCAAAAGGTCTCTAAAGTTGAAGGAATTTTGGAAGCAAAGTATGTAAGGCTTTTATCTTTAGTAGATTAGATGAATAAAAACAATCATTTAGTTTTTCTGGATGGATTAAGAGGTCTTGCTGCTTTGTATGTAGTCATTTTTCATGCAAAGTGGTTCTTATGGCACTCATCTTCGACAGGTCCTTGTCATGAAAAGTCTTATCCAATCTTAGGCAAAATTATTCTTTATTTTTTTACATTGTTTAATAGTGGACACTTAGCTGTAATTTTCTTTTTTGTTTTATCTGGCTTTGTTATTCATCTTAGATATGCAAGACAGCTAAAAGAGTTTGGTGAAAATTCAACTTTTAACTTTATGGATTTTATTAAGAGGCGTGCAAGAAGATTATATCCAGCATTTCTATTTTCTATACTGTTTACTTTTGTTCTAGATAAGGTAGGTGAAAATATGGGACTTCTAACTTATACAAATCACACTCTTTACTCTTCCATGAATGACTTAAATAATTTACATGTTCATGATTTAAGAACTTTATTTGGGAATTTACTTTTTCTAATGAAAACATATGTTCCTGTCTGGGGGACTAATGAACCACTTTGGTCCCTAAAATATGAGTGGTGGTTTTATATGATGTATCCTGTTTTATGGTTTTTGTCTAAGACTTCTATTGCTCTGGCTACACTGGTTTTAATAGTTCTATTCTTTCTTAGCTTTCTTAAATGGACATATGGTCTCGAATTGTTTAGAGTAATTTTCTCTTTAATTTTAGCCTGGTGGTCTGGAGTATTGCTTGCGGATGTTTATTGTAAAAGATTAAATGTTTCTTTTGGGCAATTGTCTTTTATTTTATTTCTTGTTCCCTTTCCTCTCATGTTATACCTTTACCGTATTCGTATGATTACTGAGAGTTCAGTTTCATTGGATATACTATGTAGTTTTATCTTTGTTGGATTAATTTCCTTTTGCTTCTATTTACAAGAAAAGAAAATAAGCTTACATTTCCTGGAGATATTAAAACCTTTGGGTGATATGTCTTATACACTGTACTTAACTCACTTCCCGATAATATTTTTTATCAGTGGTTTACTAATGTCATTAAATCCAGAACATACACTACCAAAGCATTGTGGATTTGTGTTATTTGGAATATTTGCTACTGTAGTTTTTGCATATTTTATGCATTTTATTGTTGAAAAGCCATTTTTAAGTAGTAAAGTGATTTATGATTAATACATAATACTTTTTCTTGAATCACTTATATAAAATACAATTGACTGTTGTTTAACACATACTTTTAAAAAGGAAATGACATTAAATCACTATAAATGCTAAAATACTTTCCTGCAAAATATTAAGGAAAAGGTATGCCAAACATAAAATTATTACTAAAAGAAAAAGTAGACAAACTTGGAGAAATTGGGGAAGTTGTCTCTGTTAAGCCAGGGTATGCAAGAAATTTCTTATTACCAAATGCATTGGCAGTATTGCCTACACCTGGTGAAATAAAGAAAATTCAAAAGAAAAAAGAAATACTTGAAAAGCAATACCAGGAAGAAAAAGTTTCAGCTGAAGAAATTGTAAAGAAAATAACTAATCTTGGTAAGTTTGAGATGAGTGCAGAGGCTGGAGAATCAGGAAAGCTTTTTGGAAGAATTACAGCAAAAGATATTATTGAAAAGTTAAATACCGAATTAGGTACAGAGATTAATCGTAAATGCCTAACACTAAAGAAATCTATTAGTGAGCTGGGTGAATTTGATTTGAGTCTTAAGTTACATCATGAAGTTACAACTCAGATAAAGCTTATAGTTAAAAAGGCTGAATAATTAGTCTTGTATTATAATTTGGGCTTAATAGAGGATTGTAATTAATATGTTTAAATCAATACCGCTAAGCATCAAGTTATTTATATTGCTTTTTGTAATCAATGCAATTTTTGTAGTGGCCAGCTATTCAAAACCTAACTTAGAAACCTTTAATAGGGGAGAAAAAATATTTAAAGCTAATTGTTCTGGATGTCATTTAAACGGTCAAAATTTGATAAAAGCAGATAAACCCATAATAGGCTCTTTAAAACTTAAATCAAAGGGTGTGTTAAAAAAGTTTTTAGAATCACCGCCACAACCAATGCCAAAGTACGATAACATTACTTCAATGGATGCACAATTTGATTCTTTGTATGAGTATTTAATTATGCTAATGGGTAAATGAGGCAATATAAATGCCATTTATTACTTTTGAAGGTATAGATTGTTCTGGTAAAACCACACAGATTGAGCTTCTAAGGAAACACTTTTCAAAAGATGTAAATGTTATTTTTACTTTAAATCCAGGTGAGACCCCCTTAGGGAAAGAGCTTAGGAAGATACTTCTCCATAGGAGTGATCTTAAGCTTTCTGAAATCAATGAACTCTTTCTTTTCTTTACAGGGATACATGATAATTGTGAAAAAGTTATTCTGCCTTCAGTTGCTCAAAATAAAACAGTGTTTTGTGATAGGTATTATGATTCTACAATTGCTTATCAAGGCTTTGGCCGTAGATTAGAGATAAATAAAATATTGAAACTGGTTGAAGTTTCTTCAATTCCAGAGCCTAATCTTACGTTTTTGTTTAGGATAGATTTTGAGCTATTTAAAGAACGCTCAAAGAAGAAGGATACGAAAGACAAAATGGAAAGTTCAAAAAATCAGTTTTATCAAAGTGTAATTGCTGGATATGATGAGCTTTCATCAATATATAAAAATAGGTATGTTGTATTAGATGGCTCAAAATCTATTGAAACGTTACATGAAGAGGTGAAAAATATACTTAAGGATAGATTGGGTATTTGCTAGAATATTTCTGATTTATTATGCCGAAGTAGCTCAGTGGTAGAGCAACGGTTTTGTAAACCGTAGGTCGTCAGTTCAAATCTGATCTTCGGCTTTTTCTCTTATGGGTGGTTGCCCGAGTGGCCAAAGGGGGCAGACTGTAAATCTGCTGGCGCAAGCCTTCGCTGGTTCGACCCCAGCACCACCCAATTTTAGATGAGAAGATATATACAAATGCCCCTCTAGCTCAGTTGGTAGAGCACGTCCTTGGTAAGGACGAGGTCGCCGGTTCAATCCCGGTGGGGGGCTTAGATTTAGTCTAATGATTAAACAACTTTTAAGAAAAACAAAAATATTCCAATTAATAAAATTATTACTGTTTCCCGGCATAGATTTGCATACTCGTTGTAGATATAAAATACTTCCAAAATATTTTTTAAAAGGAGATATTACTACTCTTGATGCAGGTTGTGGAAATGGTTGCTTGGCTTATGCTGCTTATAAAAATGGAAATAATGTTACATGGGTGAGCTTCGAAGATGCATTAATAGAACGGAATAGAGATTTCTATAATTTCCTAAATGTTGATAGTAATAGACTATGTTTTAAAATCCCGAATCTTTACAAGGTTGAAGAACTTGGATGTAAATTTGATCAAACAATTTGTAGTGAGACATTGGAACATATAAAAGATGATAAGCAAATTATCAAGTCTTTTTATAATATTTTAAATGCTAAGTGTGTCTTACATTTATGTTGTCCGTATTCATTGCATCCTGAACACTGTAGAGGAAGAGTTAATGAACTGGAAGATGGTGGTCATGTTAGAGATGCTTACACTCAGGAATCTTATGAAGAACTTCTCAAATCTAATGGTTTTAAAATAGTTGAGTATGTTGGGATTGGGTCTCCAATATTAGTAACATTAGATAATTTTATAAGATCTATTTCAAGTACTTTTGGTGAGCTGTTCTTTATGCCATTTTCTCTTTATGTTAAATGTGTGAAAAAATAAAACGTTATTGATTTGTATTATAGTAAAGTTCCTTTGAACATTAAGAAGATCTAAATGTTTAGCTAATAATCATTTTAACGAGATTGTTGAAATGATTGTAAGCAGTTATATCTCTAGTGTTGTTATAAACAATAAAAATCTACTAATGGCTTCTATAATGAACAAATAAAAGGGAATAATTAAGGTGAGTTATATAAAAACTAAGCATTTCAAGTACTTACTAGGTCTATTGTTTTATTTCAAAGTATTAGTGAAAGATTTAATAGGTCTTTTTGATCCGAGAGTTACAACAATTAAATTGTTACACCTGGACATTGAACCTACAAACATTTGCAATGCTAATTGTGTATTTTGTGCTTATCAATACCAAAGTGGACCTACTTATAAAACAGTCAATTTTGATTTTGTGAAAAAGCTTTTAGATGCATTTTGTGAAGCTGGCGGAGGAGATATAGGACTTACTCCAATTGTTGGTGATCCATTAGTAAACAAAGATTTAGAAACTATAGTTTCAATCTGCCGTAAGTACAATAAAATTAAAAATATAGGGATTACTACTAACGGTATTTTACTAACTAAAGAAAGATTTATAGCTTTAAGAGATGCAGGTCTAACAAATATAAATATAAGCATGACGTTTCCAGAAAAAAGTGAATATGAAAAAATATATAGGAACAACTCTTTTGACAAACTAATAAAAAATATAGAAGATCTTCTTGAAGTAGATTGTAAAGGTGTAGAAATATGCCTCGCTATAAGAACCCCAAGACTGTTTCTAGGGACTAATTCCTTATTAAAAAAAGTAAAATCTGCAGGTTGGAAAATAACAAGAAATATATTCTTTGATGATTGGTCGGGGCAAGTTGCAAATGGTTTAATTGAAAATGACCTCTTAAAGAGACCAAAACGTAGTAAGCATATACCGTGCAGTATTTTACAATCTGGTCCCCACGCTCTTGTGTCTGGGAAGATTACTGCTTGTGGATGTAGGGATTTAGAAGGTAAATCTGAGTTATCAGATGAAAATATCTTTAAACCTTTTTATGATTCAGGTAACTTACAAGCCGTTTATTATGAAAATATGGAAGTCTTGAGAAGGAGATTTTTAAACAATAACCCACCAGAAATTTGCAGAAATTGTCATCATTATACGCCAGACTTTAGATTTGCCAATATGAAAGATCGCATAATTCAAATTACGTTTGATATAAGAGAAGCATTGCAATTTATTTTAAATATTAAATCTTAGGTTTATTAGTCTTCGGTGATAATTAAACCTACAATAATAATGGATCTTAATATTCTTAGATAGCCAGGTGGTATTGAGGTTTAGTGGCATCTATAATTTCTGCATGAGTAGGATTTGCCTGGAGCCTGTTAAAGACAAGTTTTTTAGGCTCATTGATACCAACATCGTTAATGAATGCATTTGGATCTATTGTTAAATCCATTTCTATTAAAGTAGGTGTGGTTAAAATATCTGCCATTGGTTTTAAGGTCTTATATAGATCAGAATTATTGTATTTAATTACTTTTTCGAGATATTCAAGGAATTCAATTGGTTTTGTGTTTCCAGATTTATCTTTTGTTACGACATAAATTCTTTCTTTTGGGCTATAGCCACAATATGATTTCTCTCCGCCAAGAGTATTTCTCATCCTAATTGTTGAGCTTGATTTAAAGCCATTGGCACCTCTTTCAGCAGAGTCATCAAACTGAGCCTCAGTCATTCCAAAGACTTCTTTTTGTGTAAGGTTTGCATTTTGAATTCCTGCCTTATATGCAGCTTCTGCTGCAAGCACCTGAGGATGGTAATTTAATACAGCATTAAATAACAGTCGATAATATATTTGCTTAAAGGCAAGTATAGCACCTTCTTCAGTAAATCCAGCCTGTGTTTTTCCTTCAGTATCGTTAAAAAGAATTCTTTGATCAGCAAAATATTCATAGTCTTCTATGTTCCATGCAGGAAAATCAAAGGAACTATTGTAATCACTTCCATTCGCTCTTCCATACTCACAAAAATCTGCCCATTTATATACTTTAGATAGGTTATGCTTATGGGAAATAACATCTTTTGCTATATCTAAGACTTTTTCAGCACGTTGCTTACCCTCTTCTCCAAATTTTTCCGTATAGTAGCTAAACACTTCGTTGTAAATATCAGAGCCTTTACATAAGCCATCATAGCTTAGCTCATCATTATCTAAGCCATGAATAGCAGTTTCTGCAAGATGAGATCTTGGTAAAGGTTCGTGACCATTATCATGTGTTAGGCAGGCAAGCTTAAACCCCGCTTCAGTATCTTCATCTTCTAAAATCATTCTTAGTTCAGGATCCGTTGTATTTTTAAGCAGAGAATTGAAAAATATTGTTCCTATGGCACCAACTCTTCTGCTATGGATATATCTGTTTAATAAAGCTCTATCTAAAGCTGCTTCATTTGGGAGTCCTGTTAAAGAACGATTTATTAATTTCTGAAATTTTTCAGTTTTGCTTACTCTATTTAACAGTTCTCCATATTTATCATTGTTAATTACTGGATCAAAAGTTTTACTTTCATGTTCTCCGATTTTACTCTTTTGCTCATTTACTCCTACTATCATTTCTTTAAATTTTTGCATTATTATTTTCGGATTTATAATGATTTTTAATATTTCTTTTGCTTTTGGTCCAAATAAATCTGGCACAGCAAATTTAATTCCTGATTGAGATGCAAAGCCTAAATATGCGATTCCAACACCAAATGTTCTCAATGCCATTGCAAGATGTTCAGCCGTTCCTTTTAAATTTAATCCTATACTATTTAATCCAAGAAGTGCATAGTTTAGACCTAATACTGGTGCTGAAGCAGCCTTAAATAAACCTTCTAGCTTCATTAGCTTTGTTTCAGCTGGCTTTCTTCCATCTATTTTACCTGCCCTGATTCTATTTACTACTCCATCTCTACCTAAAGCAATGATATTTACTATTGAAGTTAGGCTGTATGGTAAATAACAAAGGGATTTCATGCTATCTGACATTTTGCTTGAAAATAAAGATGCCGCTCCTAGTAATGCACCTCCAGAAAAAAGTCCACCTGCAGCACTCTGAAATATTGCATAGGGCTCGTCAGTAAGGGTTTTTTTCCAGCCTTTTGTAGAAGTAAATCTGGTCCAAAAGCTTTTCACTGCATGTTCGTGAGGTTGTAAGAATTCAAGAAATTTTAAATTTGGATTATTAAATATAGAATTTGGCATTGCAGTAACGTTCTTTTTATCTCTGCAATTCACCTCTCCCATACCAAGCGCATTTAAACCATCAAACATTGAAAAAAGAGCCAGTCCCCAGGGCTTATCTAAAAACCTCCCCATTAAACCCATTCCTGCTGCACCAATTCCCCAATTTAGATTTTCTTGAGAACCTGCATTTGCTATACCAGCTACTGCTCCTATGCTCATAGCATTTCCTACAGAGCGATACGCATCATCAAGATCTCCTTCTCCAGAAGTTGCAGATAAAAGTTTGCCTCCGGCTCTAAAGAGTGAGGCAAAAGCTAAACCACTAGCAGCAACTGCAGTCGCCGTTGCACCAATTCTGATATTTCTTTGTAGATTTAGTTTAGATTTAGATTCATGAGTATGGCTGACAATTTCAACACCATCACTTTTAAACCCTGTTAAGTCGTTATAGGAGATTTCTCCTTTTTCAAGTTTTTCTGTGTTTAAATTTGATGGTAATCTTGAATTGTTTTTTCTTCGCTCTTCATAAGTACCTGATAAGCTTGAGAGCGCTTCATTAATTAGTAGCCTGTTTGGTAAATTGGATGGATTAGGTTGCATTTACTCCCTAATATGTCATTATCCTATATCTAGTGTTAAAATCTTTGTTTTCTAAACAGATACACCATATATTAGACTATATAAAAAGTTCTAAGTCAATGCAATACATGATGTGTGTTTATATTATTTTTAGATTTATATATATTATAACTGTTAAATAGTTAAAAATTATTCAATGTATCGATTTAACTTGTAAATTATTTCTTACTCTTTAAAAAAGCTTATTTATAGAAGATTTTACAGGTTATTTGTAAGCCATTCATAAGCCATTCATAAGCCACTTAGATATAACCCACATAAATAATTTTTTAAAGAAAAAGAGATTTTGCAATCCCTATTCCCATCAGAGTTATATAAGTATAATCAAAAAAAATATTCTGAAAAATAATTAATAGACTAATAAACATTTAAAATTACCCCCAAGGGGACTTGAACCCCTGTTACCGCCGTGAAAGGGCGATGTCCTAGGCCACTAGACGATGAGGGCATTTCTTAAGATCAGAACCAATACTAGAAAAGCACAACAAAATAGACACATAGTGATTCTAGATTAATAATTAAATAAAAGCAATATAAATATAGTTCATGAAAAGGTAAAATTATGTCTTATGTTTAGAAGCATTAAAATTATAGTATTTACAAGCATTCTTTTATTAGATGTTTTAAGAGCATATTCACAGACAAATCCAAATCCACAACCTGTTCAACAAATTAAAGATACTCTAATCCCAAATAAGCTTGTAAGTGTTCAAGAAGATGTTAATAACCAGTTAGGATTAATTTATACAGTAAAGAAACTAGACGAGGGAAAAAATTTGGTTGAAGAAGGAAACTACCTGGAAGCTGAAAAGATTCTTCTTGAATCTAAAAGCTGGTTAACTGAAGCGACTGAATATCATTATAGTTTATATCAACTCTATCATCGACAACAAAAAAATGTGTTGTTGGCAAAAATGGAAAAAGCACATGCTGCAGATTTTGGTCATGCTCGAGATCAATCTTATTTCTTATTAGCAAAAGCATATATTGGTGAAAATAAACTAAAAGAAGCCGTGGCATTATTGGTTGAGATTATAAAATCTCAAAATGGAACAATGCTATCAGAAAGAGCATATAAAACTTTGCAGGAAATAAAGTTCTCTGATAAAGCACAATGACATATCATTCTTTGATTCCAGTCATTGCAATGCCTTGTACAAATGTCTTTTGAGCAAAAAAGAAAATAATTATTATTGGAATTACTGTAATTGTCGTGGCTGCCATCAGAAGAGCCCACTCGGTTCCACCGTGCTGTGCTTTAAATTGTTGAAGTGCTAATGAAAGAGTATATTGATTCTGATCAATTAAGTATACAGAAGGCTTCATTAAATCATTCCAGGTAAATAAAAATTGAAACAAAGAGACTACCGATAATGCTGGAACTGATAGTTTTAAATAAATATTTTTAAAGATATCGAATTCTGAACAGCCATCTATGCTTGCAGCTTCATGTAACTCCTTCGGTATAGTAAGAAAAAATTGTCTTAGTAGAAAAATATAAAAAGCATTTCCGCAAAAGTAAGGAGCTATTAGGGGAAGAAATGTTCCATACCAACCAAGCTTTTGAAATAAAACAAATTGTGGTACTAATGTAACCATTTCAGGAAGCATCATTGTTGCTAAAGTTATGTAGAAAAAAAACTCTCTATATTTCCATCTTAATACGCTAAATGCATATGCAGCTAATGAACATGAGATCAGTACTCCAACCACATTGATTACAGAAAGAAATAAAGTGTTTTTAAAAGCACTAATTAAATTTACAAAATTAAAAGCATTAGTATAGTTTTCAAATGCAATAGGATTTGGAATCCAGTTTATCCCTGATGAAAAAATTTGCTCTGAGGTCTTTAATGAAGTTGAGATCATCCATAATACGGGTGTTAAGAAAGCTAGAGAGAATAGAATCATCACGGTGTGAGAGATGCATTTAACTAATAGCTTCATAAGTTATCTGGTTTTGAGTTTGTTTTTGAAGAAATGTTGTTGTCGGTCTTTTGTTCGGAATCTTCCCTAACTTCAGTAGAAACCTGATATTCAATAAGATCAATTCCCTCTTCTTGATATTTTCTCAGTGAGATAATTTTTGTATTTTTTAGAAGTTTTGCTGTGTAATTCAAATTGATAGAAAGATTTGCAACCGCGTCTATGTCTAAAGCTCTTCCAAAAATATTTACGATACTATTTCTTACTTCAAGTCGGTCAATCCATAACCCTTTAGGTGTCATATCACCAATTTCTCTTAAAATCTTAGACCAGGGTCTTCTTTTTTCAATAAGAGATGAGAGGAAATTAGCTTTTAAACTAAGAACTTTATTCGTTTTTTCATAAGTTAACAGTTTTGAGAATTGTAATTGAGCCATTGTTAACTTGTTTCCAAGAGTTAATTGATTTGATGAAATTTCAGGAGCCAGAACATTTTGGATTAAAAAATTGGTAGCAAATGAAAACACAATTAAAAAAACTGATGCATAGATAAATCTTAAAAACATTGGATCTACTGATTTGAATATAGATCCTAGTGGTAGTTTAATTGATTTTGTTTGTTTGGTTTGGGCTTTTGCAAAATCTTTAAAAACATTGCTTATATTCTCGGTCTTTACTTTTATTGGTGCAAGTAAATTTGGCACAGCATATAAGAACTGATTACTTGCAGATAGAGCTAATCCTAATGCTGCAATTACTTCAGAGGGATTTATTCTTTGGAGGACTTTTCTTGTGTCGTACAAATTTGAAGGGAAGGTAAATGGTTGTACGTTATATGGAAGTTGAGATAAATTAACCTCTTTTACAAATGAACCTGAGGCTAAAATTAATGATATCTGAGTACCAGGTAATTGTGCTTGAAGAAAGTTTGCGGATTGAAAGACTTGCTCATTTAGCTGATGAGTTAAAAACAAGTGTTCATATATTGGTTCTTGTCCTGACCATACAATGAACTCAGTTCTAATTTGAGAAATATTTAATGTGGCAGTAAGATTTCGATCTGCCGTTGATCCAAGGAATGTCCCATATCCAAAAAATGAAGGAGTCACTGCTAGAAGTTTTAAGCCACACCTTTGAGAAATAAGCTTTGAAAAACCAAGTAATGTCTTTTCAATTCCAATTCCAAGAATGTCTTTTCTGGCTATTCCATCGGGATCTTGCCTGCTAGTGTTATTAAGTGGAAGCCAGATTGCATCGTGTTTATCAGCTTCTATACCACCCTCTTGCAATATTATTGAATCTATTTCATTGGTAGGAATTGAAGAAGGAATTGGAGTGGGAAACATTTTAAAATATTGCATTGAAAAGCCAATGATACAGTCTTTTGTTTTAATGTTATATGCTTTTAAATTTTGTTTAACTAATTGAATCGTTTGATTAATGTCTTGAAAAGTAGGATTATTTATTTGAAATCCATTGATGATATTGATGTTGTTTCTTACAAACTGTACTTCTATCCCAATTATAGAATTTTCTGAAATATCTATTCCGAGAATCCTGTTATATTTTTTCAAAGATTTATTTGCCATAAGAAATAATTATAATAATAAAACATGCAATAAAGAGATAAGGAACAAATGGAATTTGAGATGTTGAGGACTTAGAATTAAAAACACGGAACTTTTTAAGAACTCCAATTATTAAATGACTGATTATTCCTAATAAAGATGCAATAAATAACACAATAAAGGCCAGTTTATAACCTAAAAATAAGCTGATTAATGCAAATACAGTAATATCGCCTCCCCCAATTAGGGCTTTAGGTGCGGAAATCGCCATTTTTACCTCATCTTGACTTTTATTCTCTGGTGAAAGAATACTAAAAAAATAAAGGACTATTTCACAGATAAAGTAAATTACTCCCATTCCTACAAGTAATAAATTTAGACTTGAAGTATTAAAATCAACAAAAAGTATTTTGTATATTTGAATCATAAAAAGTAGAGAAAATACAATCCAGGAAACCAGATAAGCTTTTTGTTTAATCTCCAGCTTTAAAGTTGCCAGATAAACTAAGCACGGAATAATAGAGAGATAAATATTGTGAGAATAGAAAAATATAGTTGTCCAAATTATTAGTGGAATTGAAATAGTATTAATTTCTGGTTCAAACCGTTTTATTAATGTTGCAAAGAAATAAAGGAGATCCATGAATATATAAGCTATAGCTAGATTTGATAGAGAAATAGTGAGCGGCTTATTTTGAAAAATGCTGGTTATAACTAATAATAAAACAATGGCACTGTAAGTGATTACATGAGGAATAATTCTATGTTTTAAGTCAAACATTGACAATAGAGCCAGAAAGCAGAGAAATATTAAAGTAGTAATGAGTTCAATGTTGCTTTTTCCTTCAGTCATCCCTGAAATAAATGTAACTAAGACAATTAATCCTATAGCAATTTCAGAATATAAGCAGTTTATGTCAATTTTTGTTTTGCAAAAAAAACATTTTCCGCGAAGTATTAAATAGCTAATTGTAGGAATGTTTTGCCACCAGAGAATTTTATTCTTACAGTTAAAGCAGTAGGATGGTTTAAAAATAAAGGAGTCTTGGGTTGCGTATCGATCAACACATAGTTTGAAAAAACTTCCCAGGCAAGCACCAATAAAAAAAACCAAGAGCATTAGTGTTAAGTTTTCAAATGTTATTAGCATGGCTAAAAATAAATTCTTTTTTGAGTCTTCTCATCAAAGAAATATGCCTTTTTAATATCAATTGTAACTTTTATTTTGTCGTTTCTTTTTAAGTTACATTTGTCAGTTACTTTAATTGAAAAATTAGAACCACTGTTTCTAACATTTGCATAGATTAAAAATTCATTCCCGAGCATTTCAATTAAGTCTATATTTGCACTAAGAGTTATATCTTTCTCCTCATTTAACAGCAAATGCTCTGGTCTTATTCCTAAAATAAATTTTTTGTTTGTTAAATTATTCTTTTTAATTAATTCTTGAAAATGAGATGTATTGGTTAATTCAATAGGTGTTTCTTGGAAAAGTACTTTGGTATTGCTGATGATTTCCAGCGTAAATAAGTTCATCCCCGGGTTACCTATGAATCCAGCAACGAATGTGTTTGCAGGATCATTGTAGATTTCATCTGGGGTTCCAAGTTGTTGTATCTTGCCATGGTTTAATATTGCAATTTTATTGCCCATTGTAAGTGCTTCAATTTGATCATGTGTAACATAAATTACAGTAGAAGAAAGACTTTTATGTAATTTTAAAAGTTCTGCTCTCATTTGAGTTCTAAGTTTTGCATCAAGATTACTGAGAGGTTCGTCCATTAAAAAAAGTTGTGGTTCTCTGATAATTGCTCTTCCAAGTGCCACACGTTGCCTTTCCCCCCCTGAAAGTTCTTTTGGTTTTTTCTTTAGATAATGTTGTATGCCAAGCATAGATGAAGTATCGTTTACGGACTTTTCGATTTTTGTTTTTTCAACATGTTTCATTTTTAAAGGGAATGCTAGGTTGTCATAGATATTCATGTGAGGATATAGAGCATAATTTTGAAAAACCATTGCAATATCTCTATCTTTAGGCTTTAAATCATTAATTACTTTATTGTTTATTATTACTTCTCCAGATGTTGGAGTCTCTAATCCTGCAATTATTCTAAGAATAGTTGATTTGCCAGAACCCGATGGTCCAACTAAAACTACAAATTCACCATCTTCAATTTTTAAATTAATATCTTCTAGGATTTTTGTACTTTCAAAATTTTTATACAGGTTTTTTATTTGAAGTTTTGTCATATTAGATAATTATGACGTATTGTGTTCTGCGTATGGAGTATTGCGTTATGGTATTGAATCGAATACGCAATGCTCCGTGCTCCATGCTCAATACTCCACACTCAATACGCAATACTTCCCAATGGTTGCGGCTTTATATCTTTTGATAGATGATCAAATGCTCTGATTACATATTCAACGTCTTCTTTACTATGTGTTGCAATTGGAGTTAGTCGTATTCTTGGTTGCTTTACGGTTGGTGGTCGTATTGCTGGTGCCCAAATATGGCATTCTTCAAACAGTTTCTCCCCAATAGACATGGCTTCTTCTATAGAGTTAAAATAAACCAAAATTATTGGGGTCTTTAAATCGTTTAGTTTTAACTTTAAGTTCTTTTTTAGACCGGAGTGTAAAAGTTTTGTATTTTGCCATAGTCGGTCTCTTCTCCATCCTCCATCAATTATAAGATCTAATGATTTTAATATTGCTCCGGCAATTGCAGGGCTTGGACTTGTAGAGAACATAAATGATCTAGCTTTATTTCTAATTAATTCAGATACATTATTTGGAGCAGCACAAAATCCACATTCTATACCAAATGCTTTTGAACATGTTCCAATTTTAATTGGGAAAAGCTGTCCCAGATTCAATTCCTCAACTACTCCGGCTCCTTTTTTACCAAATACTCCGGTGGCATGTGCTTCATCAACAATAGTAATGCAATTATACTTTTCAGCAATAAGTCCTATTTGCTCTAAGTTAGCTATATCACCATCCATACTAAATACAGTGTCAGTGACAATAAAACTTCTTTTAAAGTTATCCTTATTTTCTTTAATTAGTGATTCTAAATGAGAAGTATCATTGTGGTTGTATATAAATTTGGTAGCGCCAGAGAGTTTTATTCCATCAATAATTGATGCGTGATTTAATTCATCTGAAAAAACAGCATCCTCTTTATCGATTAATGCTGACAATACTCCAACATTTGTAGCGTAGCCAGAACTGAAAAATACAGCACTTTCTGTATTCTCAAATTTGGCAAGAGCTTTTTCAAGCAGTACGTGCAGTTCAGTAGTACCGCTTAATAACCTTGAGCCTGTACTTCCCGCTCCATATTTGCTTACTGCTGATTTTGTTGCATTTATTACCTCCGGGTGATTAGCAAGTCCAAGATAATTGTTTGAGCTAAACTGTAAAATTCTTTTTCCACTTGATAGTTCTACCCATGGGCCGCCAGCAGTTATAACTGTTTTGAGTTCACGCTTTAAACCTGATTTGCTTAAAAGCTCGAGTTCTTCATCTACAAAGTTAAAATCATTCATGGTTACTTACGACTATTTTAACGCTGGCAAATTAAACTTCTCTCTCCATCGCTTAAATAATGAGTTATCAATTCCAATTAAATCTAAAACTTTACCAACAACAAAATCAATAGCATCATTTAAATTTTGGGGGTTGTGATAAAAACCTGGACATGCCGGTGCAATAATTGCTCCGGCATTGCTTATTTTTAGAAGATTTTCTAAATGGATTGAGCTTAAAGGCATTTCACGGGGGACAAGAATTAGTCTCCTTCTTTCTTTCAGGAATACGTCGGCTGCTCTTGTTATTAAGTTGTCTGATGTTCCTGAAGCAATTGCACCAATAGTTCCCATACTTGCTGGGATAACTACCATTGCTGATGTTCTATAGGAACCACTTGAAATTGACGCAGTAATATCATCATGTGCCCAGACATTTAATAACTCCTCTTTTTTGCTTGTAGAAGAGTCCAAACAGGATAATACCTGTTCTTTTAATAAGGTTGGATTTGTAGAAAGATTTAAGTTCAACTCAGCTTGCGCTACTTTTGAAGCACTTTTGGAAATTACCAACTCAACTTTGAAACTATTTTCTAAAAGAAATTGTAGAAGTCTAATTCCATAGACAGTTCCACTTGCTCCTGATATTGCAACAATAACTGGTAAACTTAAATTGTTTGAATTATTCATAACTAACATTATATACAAATGGCAATTGCAGATACAAATACCTATTTAAAGCTTGTTGATGACCTTTTATTAAAGGTTCAGAAGCCTGGTCAGTATTTGGGGATTGAGTTAGGACATCTTATAGAGAATGAAACTGGAGTGAATGGAAATGGGAAAACAGAAAAGAAAAAACTAAAGAGATGGAAAGATGCAAAGTCTACATTGGCTTTGATTTATCCTGATTTGTATGAACTTGGAATGTCAAATTTCGGTACAAAAATTTTATATCAAATAATAAACAGTCATCCTGATTTTATTTGTGACAGAGCTTATGCCCCAATGAAAGATATGGATGAGTTAATTAGAAAGCAAAATGTATGTTTATGGGGGTGGGAAAGCTTTCAACCTTTGAATAAATTTGATTTGCTTGGATTTTCTTTATCCTATGAGTTGTCATATACAAATGTTTTGAATATGTTAGAGCTCTCTCATCTTGAAGCATTATCCTCAGAAAGGAAGGAATTATTTCCTTTGATTTTTGCAGGTGGTCCTGCCACATTTAATCCAGAGCCAATGGCAGAGTTTCTTGATTTTTTTATTATTGGAGATGGGGAAGAAGTTCTTATAGAGATTTTAGATTTAATAAAAACAAAGAAGCACGAGCCACAAATCTCTAAACAAGACCTTCTCATTGAGCTTGCAAAAATACCTGGTGTATATGTTCCAAGGTTTTATGTGCCAGATCCAAATGAAAACTATCTTCCAAAACTATTACCTGCATACAAAGACATATTGTCGGAAAAGATTGTAAAAAGAGTTGTTAACTTAAGTGATTTAAACCAACCTACGTCTAGTCCAATACCTTATCTTTCATCAGTTCAAGACAGGCAAGTTCTTGAGATCAGGCGTGGTTGCGATCGTGGCTGTAGGTTTTGTCAGCCAGGCTATGTTTATCTTCCTGTAAGAGAAAGAACACCTGATGATCTTGTAAGACTGTCAACAGAGGCTCTTAAAAACACTGGGTATGATGAATATTCTTTACTGTCACTTTCTGCAAGTGACTATACACAGTTGCATGAAGTAGCTTCAAAGTTAAATAGTACCCACTGTTCCAAGGGGGTTTCTCTTTCCATGCCCTCTCAAAGAGCAGATAGATTTGATATGAGAATAGCTACAGAATTAAATTCTGTAAGAAAATCTGGAATTACACTTGCTCCTGAGGCGGGAACAGAAAGACTTAGAGAAGTTATAAATAAGGGTCTTAAAGAAGTTGAGATTAAACAAGCAATTGAAAATGTTTATGATAGTGGATTTAGCAGGGTAAAACTTTATTTTATGATTGGCTTACCTACTGAAGAAAAAGCAGATCTGGATGGAATAATAAATCTTTTAAAGTGGGCAAGTGATTTGTCAAAGATAAAAAACAAAAGACCTCTTGATATAACATGTACTATTTCTACATTCGTACCAAAAGCATTTACCCCATTTCAATGGTTTA
>JAHFBE010000068.1 GCA_023250205.1 Candidatus Melainabacteria bacterium
TGCATTTCAAAGCTATTGTGGCGCTGATCCTGTGTTCCATCATGCAACTCAAGGTGATATTTTTGGACATAGACCAACAAGTAATCATTGCAAAAAGAATATGGAAATAATTCAATACTTATTTGAGTACATTGAATCTGGTGATGAGCAAATCCTGAAAATATTTTTATCCTGGATTAGAGGAGTAAGTGTTAAAGAACTAGTGGGTGTTGCATGAACTATGTAATTAGATTGACCACTAAAGGAATATCATCAAACTTTAAAACAAACATTTTAGGACAGGTTACTTTTGAACCAATCTTAGATCAGATTAAAAGAAAAGATTATATTTTGGTTCTCAATGAAATAAAGGATGGATTAGATACTAACTATTATGCAGGTGTCGTAACAAGTCAAAAACTTAATAGTGACCTTCTGTCTAACTTGAAATTACCAGTTCTTCATTCTGTTGAACACTCAGACCACTTTAGTGTAAACGATGTGCTGCTTCTTGATACAACAGGTCATATAAGAACCTTATATAGACCAACCTCTAGGTTTAACACAATATTCACAACTGATAGGTGTAACAGTTATTGTCTTATGTGTTCACAACCACCGATAAAAAAAGATGATAGTGAAAGAATTATTGAACATTTAAGGTTGATTGATTTAATAGACCCAAAGACTGAACAGCTTGGAATTACTGGAGGAGAGCCAACACTTTTAAGGGATGACTTATTAAAAATCATAAAAAAATGCAAAGAACTTCTTCCAAATACTAGATTGCATATGCTCACAAATGGAAAGATGTTTTACTATTCTTCTTTTACAGAAAAACTTGCAGGAGTTGATCACCCTAACTTAACTTTAGGTATTCCACTTTATTCAGACATGCCAACTGAACATGACTATGTAGTTCAATCAAAAGGTGCATTTGAACAAACAACTATTGGATACTACAATCTTGCAAGATTCAATCAAAAAATTGAAATCAGAGTAGTTCTGCATGCTTTAACTTATAAAAGACTACCTCAATTAGCAGAATATATTTATCGTAATTTTCCATTTGTTGTTCATATTGCTTTGATGGGATTAGAAATGATGGGTTTTACAAGGACTAATTTAACAGAACTCTGGATTGACCCAAAGAATTATCAAGACGAACTTGAAAAAGCCGTTTTTTACTTGACAAACAGAGGAATGAACGTTTCAATATACAATCATCAATTGTGTGTTTTGAAACCATCTCTATGGAAGTGGGCACGTCAATCAATTTCTGATTATAAGAACTTATATTTAGATGAATGCAATAAATGTGCTATTAAAGACAAATGTGGTGGCTTGTTTTCTTCGGCTGAAGAAGTACATAGTAAGTATATTAAAGCCTTTAATTGTGATCCAATAGGTGTTCAAAAAATAGGAGTGTAACAAATGAGATATTTTATAATTTTTATTTTGCTAGTATTATCTACTATACATAAAGTAGAATCACAAACATTTCATGGTTATCCATGCACACAAGATTGTTCGGGGCATGAAGCAGGTTATGAATGGGCTGGAGAGAACGATATTACAGATCCTGATGATTGTTCTGGCAACTCTAATTCTTTTATTGAAGGGTGTGAGGCTTATGCTGAAGAGCAAGAATCTTCTGAAGAAGATGATGATGAATAGGTGTCATTTTAGGTAGAACTAAAAACTTTATAAAGAACTTGCTACTGGCTTTACTACTGCTTTTTTTTCTACAAGGAGAGATTCTATGGAGAAGGAGAGGAATGGTGTTGAATAATTCTATATGTTCATAATGAAATTAGTCTTATTCATTACCAATTACACTTTGCAATGTTAATCCAGTTGGTGCATCAGATTCATTTGAACAGTTGACAGCTATATCTTTATCAAAAGTATGCGAACTACAAGCTTGGTTTAATTCATTCAATCTACTTAAATGAAAAGTTCTATTCTCATTAATAGCAGTTCTATAACCATTAAGAGAACCAGTTATAACAAACGGAGAACCACCAGCGACAGATTTTGTACCACTACAGGTTGCAAATAAAGATTTATTTGCTTGAAGATTCCCATTACAACTTAATGTTGCAGTACTTTGTTCACCATAGACATTTCCAAAAGAGTCGATGGCTAATCCTTCAGTTGCAACAGGAAAGCTTATCGATAAATTATTACAAGCTTTTGTAATGAAAACATCATAAAAAATACCATTACAATCAGAGCCAGAATAAACATATCTATTTTTTCCAATCGTTCTTGTTTTTCTAAGAGAATAACTACATGATGTTGGCACAGATGAAGAGACATTTCCTAAGAATATTGCTGTTACGGTCATCTGGTATCTATTTTTTAAGCTTTGACAGGCTGAATATGCAGGAGTACTTAAGCTAACTACAAACATAAGAAGAGTTAAGCATAAAAATATTTTTCTTCGTAAGTTATTCACAATTAAAGACTTACCTTATTTTCAGGTTTCTCATCATTTTTTTTGTCTTTGCACATCTCCACTGTTGCTAGTTTATTTTTTTTAATTGCTCTCGATGCACTAGTTGGAGCATCCCATAAAATTGAAATAGGCCATAGTAATAGATCTAAAACTCCTAATCCAATTTGTCCAGTATAAAATGAGCCACCACCCGGAAGAAAAGCAAAGGCTGCTGCTGCATGAGGATCTTTTATCTTAATTTCTGCACAACCAGCTTCTTTTGCCTTTAAGAAATCTACATCTAATTTGTCATCTAAGTCATATGCAAATGAACTAGTTACTGATGCTGTAAATAATAGTATTGAAAGTACTGCTGCAATAATGGACTTTAACATTTCTGATTACCTCCAGAATGTGTTTATTATACCTTATATGATATGGCAGCAAATATGTAATCCAAGTTTATTTAAGTCAAAGAATAGAGTTTATGTTCTCGTTCTTTACAAGGGTGTTGCTCTTGGCATAATGGAATATGCGGAGTAATTGGAAATAGTATTCAATGTTGTGATGGACCACTCAGTCGAACTTGTAATTGTAATTAAGAAGAGGTTCCCATTATTAGAGTCCTACTACCTATTTTAATTTTTTTGTTATCCTTTTCAAGCGGATATTCAAAAGCTGAATCTCTTTCAGATGAACAAATAAAAAAACTTATTATTAGAGAATCTATAACTAGCTACCCTGGTAACTGTCCATGTCCATATAATATTGGAAGAAATGGTAGTCGTTGTGGTGGAAGAAGTGCTTATAGCAGAGCAGGTGGCTATAGTCCTATATGCTATCCAGAAGATGTAACAAAGGAAATGATAAGGAAATATAAGCAACATTGATTTATAATTTCTCAATCCTTCCAATCCAAAACCCAGTCAGCACTAACAGAATAGATGTCACATAGTGCCCTGACCTTTGATATTAATCTGCATGGCTTAAGAAGAACATTCGCTACAGTAGCAGCTAACTCAGGAAAGCCTATACGTATTATTTCGTTGGCTTTAGGACATAGTGATTTAAAGACAACACAGGGATATTTAATGACTACACAAGATGAAGTGGTTAGAGGGATGCAGGGGTGGTGATATAGTAAACATCTCCTATTGCCCGATCGATATATCTTTGCTAGTAGTAGCACCATTTGAGCACGAAACATCTACTGTTATAGTTTTGTTAGAAGCTTGCTTATATAAAAACTTTCTCAGGTTTTTAGGTATTATAACTTGGATAATAGACTTGTTATGTTTGGAATCTAAATTGAAAACCTTTGGAATAACACGCATCTTTAAGGCACCAACAGAAGCATCAACAGAACAACTACTTTGAGAGTCAAAATTAGTTCCTTCAGCAAGAAGCTTGAAAACATATCGATTAGTCTGCTGTGTTGAAAACAAATTAATAGATGATACAGTTATTGAATTAGTGTCAACACTTATCGATGCACCAGCTATGACTGTGCCACCAAGCATGTCTAATACATTTCCAGTTGATAACATTGAAGTACCTACCATAATACCTACAAGTGGAACAATAATTGTAAATGTAGATGGCAGTGCGGTACTTGTACTAATAATCCCAACACCCTCAGATCTACTTCCAGTTATGGTTAACGAACCACTGACTGAACTAGAAGCTGAAGCTCCAAGTGACACAACTGAAGTATCTAATATAATTGGAATAGCTAGACCTAATACATTACTTGGTACCCCACTTACAGATATTCCTATCTGTGATGGGGATACACTCAAATTACTAGAAGTACAACAATTTGAGTTACATGTAAAACTACCATAACATTGACTATTATTTGTACAACCAGCAACACATTGATTGGGATTTACTGAGCAACGATTTGTATCTAAATTACAATATTCTCCAACATTGCAGTCAGCTGAGCTAGAACAACTTGGATAGGATGTAGTTGGTGTGGAACAGTTTGGAATACATTGATTGCCATTAGGACATTTACATTGAGTTGGATCTGATGGACAACATCCATTTGGGCAACAAAAACCTTTAGTAAAATTATCAGGGCATGATGTATAACCAGGGTCACATATATATATTGGAGTTGTTGGAACAAGAGGCATTGTTGGAGGAACACAAACACAGGTTGCAGGATTTGCTGCAAATCCTTTTGAAGCACAAGAATTAGATAATAATTGGAAGTCACATGTAGAGGTTGGGATTGTTGGGATAATTGGCTTTATTGGACTATCACAATCACAGGTTCTAGGATTTATTATAAATCCTCGTGGAGTACAAAGAATAGATAATAATTGGAGGTTGCAGGAGGTGATGATGGGTGCTGGAGGAGGAGGTAGTGGTGGTGACGTTGGAATAGAAATTACTGGTTGAGGTGGTTCTGAACATGGAACAGGAATAGTATCAGAGCTACATGGAATTCCAGAGGCAGCAATGCCCTCACTTATACAACTTGCACCTGAACCACAAATACCGCAAGTAGGAGAAGCACCAATTAGATAAGATGGACAATAAGGAGTACCACCATTAGCACAAGCCACAGTACCATTAACACAAGTAGCATTCAAACAATAAGCAGAGTGATTTAAGGTCAAAATAAAAAGAAATAATAAAAGGAAAATACTAAGTGTTTTTTTTACTAACTTATTGCAAAAAAATACATTAATTTCCTTCATTGAATTGCTCTTAAAATAAAATTATAATTTAAAACTATTTCCATTTTACTTAGTTGCAGCTTCTTGTAATACACCACTACCTTGTAATTGAATATCTGCTTCTGGTATATATTGAGATGAGGAACACAATAAGTTGAGTCTACGAGCAGACAGCAAATTACCACTACAAGTAAAAATAACACTTACAGGCCTTCCAAGATTCGTGTTAGCAGCACTTACTGTTGGCAGAGGTAGATTAAAGCTTATATTATTACACTGTTTATTAACGGTTTGAAATGAAGAACTTCTTGTGATATCAATAACTTTTACTTGATCTCCACTAAACTTGAGTGTATAAGGCCAAGGCGTAAAATCAAAATTACCACCCACTTGACTTAATTTGACTTTATATACTTTGGCTAATTTGACACATGCCCAACTGGGCAATCCCAAACTTGAAATCAAAATTAAAAATATTAAGTAGCGTATATAATTACCTCTATCCTTTGCTAGTAATTTATTTTTGTTCATAGTTAATATTCTTTTAAATATCCTTTCTTTATAGCTTATTCTATCATTCTGGTTACGACTAGAGTGTAGACGTATAGTCGTAGCAAGATTATTCTGCCTTATATGGCAGATAAGAAGTCAAAAGAAGTTGGTCAAATTGTTGGTAATACCATTAAAAAACTACGTGAAAAGCAAGGATTGTCTCAGGAAGAGCTTGCAGAAAGAGCTAGTATACACCGTACATTTATGAGCCATGTGGAATGCGCTACTAGAAATATTACTATATATAATTTAGTTAAAATTGCCAAAGCTCTAAGAGTTCATCCCTCTGACCTTCTAAAAGAACTTTGAAAAACAATTAGTGAACTATATAATTCATACCTATTCTTTATGCATTTTTACTTTTACATGCTTGGAAATAAGTCTTTTTCAGCAATATCAAGTTCTTTTAAATTAGTGATTTTTTCGAACTCTTCTTTCCATTTGTCCCATTCATAAGTCTGTTCATGAATTAACCTACCCTGACTATCAAAAAACTTTCTATGAAGCAACTTACCATTTTTCAAGTAATCAATAGATGTCAACTTGCCAAACCAGTAATTAGCTCTTACACCCGTATAGAAAAATAATGTAAGCAAGACAAAGAGAATTATAAACAAAAAAACAAATTGCCATATGCTTGTAGAGGGGGCATAATAATACTGATTATTTACATCTGTTAATTTACTTATAGTAGAAGATATTAATGATATTCCTGAAATAATTCCTGCAGGAATTGTAGCAAATAGAATGTTTCTTTTTAAGTTATAGTAATGCATTCAAAATATAATTATATACAAATAGTCTTATTTATATCCGATTTTTGTCTGAAAAGTTTGCGGGTGTTTTTCGTTGATTGATATACAAAACCAGTAACTCAATTTGATGGCATATTCAACGACAATCCACCAAGAATAGGAATAGGCATGGTCACCTTTGCATTAGTTTCATTCTTTTGTACTGTTTTCCCTGTGTAAGTGCCTAAGACCTGTAAAAGCTTCACCTTTTTGTCTAATAAGGACTCTAGAGAAAGTTTTTCAGGTTCATGTTTTAATTTATCTATTAAGTCATCAATAATCCTAAGCGATCTAATGATAGATTCAACTTCATCTAAAACTTCAGTTGCTTTTTTTTCGGCTAGTTTGTTGGTTAGATTTTCGCTTGTTTTTAGTTTGTACTCAGCTCTATATTTACTCCAGCTCTCAGCTCTATGCCTACTTTTTACAGTATCAAAAGGGATATTGTTTTCTTTAGCTATTACACTAAGTGTTTTGCCTGATATAAAATCAGATTTAAGTTTTTGCC
>JAHFBE010000069.1 GCA_023250205.1 Candidatus Melainabacteria bacterium
TATGATGGAAAGCTTGATCAGGAAGATTATAAACTTTTGGAAGAAAGATTAAATCCTGTTCCAGTTCCTTTAGAAGGGGAATATGGTAGACAATCAGTAAAGGATGAAATGATTCGCCCATGGCCACCAATTCGTAAAGGTGATTTAAATCATGATGGAACAGTGGATCGAAAAGATCTTGAACAGCTTGGTAAGGTATTAAAATCCGGAGATATGGATGATGATGGTAAGGTTGATCAAAAGGATCTAGAGCTTCTAATAGAACAGGTAAGGGGTGGAGAGGACACTAAACTTCCCCCTCAAGTAAGAATTGACTTTGGTAATGATAAAAAACTTGATTATTATATTAATGATGGCAAAATCTTTCAAAGATTTGATGATTACATTAAAGAGGTAGATCATATTGACGGAGTAGATTTGAAGGAGTTAGCTAAGGAGATTAAAAAGAATATAGGAGATCCTGATGAGGTTCCATTTCCAAGTTTTGACTTTAAATTTGATATAAACCATGATGGAATAGAAGATCGAATAAGCAGTCCAGAGTATTTGATTCAGAATAAAGGGCAAGTTGATTCTTAATAGCTCTTTAGATACCACAAATATTTCTTCAAATTAATCTTTTGATTTTCATCAAACTTGATTCCTTCTTTTTCAAGAAGCCTTTTCTGAAGATCAAGAGGAATATTCATAAGTTTATTTGTACTGATGCCGCCTTTTGAATTTATTACACGTTGCCAGGGAATAGAGGACGAAACATGAGGCATGAAGCATGAGGCATGACTTGTTTTTCCTGTTTCGTGCTTCCTGCTTTGTGTTTCCTGCTTCATTTTTGCTAGCCTATTCAAAGCCCATCCTACGACTCTTGGATTCAAACTTAGGATTTTTCCTGTCTGCCCATAAGTCATTACTTTCACTTTCATTGGTTCTTAAAATTAGTTACTGAGTTTGTTCTAGATTGAATGATGGATTTTTTTTGAAAGAATAAAAAATTTAATTTTAATATAACTGAATCAATGTATATTTTAAACAATAGTTGGTTAATTAATAATTTTTAAAAGGAGGGATATATATCATGTGTGCAATTAATATAAATGAGCTTGGTGGGAAATCTGGAATAAATAAGCAGCATGATACAAATATAAATCCTGAAGAAGTTTTGTTTGGTTCTATGGAAGAAAATTTTGACGAGGTAGAGTCCGAAGAATTGTCTCGCCCAGCGCATCCACAGCCAATAAAACCAGGGGATATCAATGGAGATGGGGATATAAATCAATCTGATGTTAAAGACTTGATCTCAGCTTTAACAGCTGGTGATATGAATCATGACGGTAAGCTAGATAAAGAAGACTATAAAATCTTAAAACAAATGTTGACTCAGAGAAATGATAGTGAGCCTATTGATGAAACAAAGCAGATGATTCGACCAGATTTAAGGGGAGACTTAAATCATGATGGCAAGGTGGATAAACGAGATCTTGGTGTTCTTGGAAAAGTTTTAAGAGCAGGAGATATGGATAGTGATAAAAAAGTTGATTGGACAGATGTTGAGCTTTTAATTAAAGAGATAGAGCCGCCACCTCCTACAGATGATCCATTACTTGAGAAAATTAAAGATCTATCAAAAGGTCTATTAGAAGATCCTTATCATCATCTTTCTGATATTACTGCTTTAGGAAAAGCTTTAGCAAAATATACGAACACAGAATATGATCTTGGAAAAGCAGATAATTTATATAATTTCTTTCTAAGAGATAAATCTGATCTGACTGGTGATGGGCAAATAGATCATCAGGATGTTATAAAGTTCTGGCAGAATATGGACGGTGGTTCAGAAAAGAAGGGAGATATTGACTCTAATGGTGATGTAAATCAAAAAGACCTTAAGTTATTAACTGATGCAGTGCAATATGGAGACATGAATCACGATGGAAAGCTTGATCAAAAAGACTACAAATTACTGAAAGATCTTATAACTCCAATGTTTAGAGAAGAGGATAATCTTGTTTTATTAGATGAACAAGGACCTGCTCAGTTATATATTCCAAAAGAGGTCGGAGATGTAAATCGTGATGGGAAAGTAAATAGTGCCGATCTCAAGCTACTTGGAAAGGTCCTAAAAGCAGGTGACATGGACAGTGATGGAAAGATTGATCAAACAGATTTAAAACTCTTAAGTGATCAGGTGAACCCACCACTCCCTCGCTTTATCTCCATAGATCTGGATAATGATAACAAAATCGACTATGCCATAGAAGATGGTCATATCTATAAAAATAATACAGGAGAAGAGGTAGATCATATTGACGGAGTAGATTTGAAGGAGTTAGCTAAGGAGATTAAAAAGAATATAGGAGATCCTAATGAGGTTCCATTTCCAAGTTTCAACTTTAAATTTGATATAAACCATGATGGAAAAGAGGATCTAATAAAAAGTCCAGAGTATTTGATTCAGAATAAAGGGCAAGTTGATTCTTAATAGCTCTTTATATACCACAAATACTTTTTCAAATTAATCTTTTGATTTTCATCAAACTTGATTCCTTCTTTTTCAAGAAGCCTTTTCTGAAGATCAAGAGGAATATTCATAAGTTTATTTGTACTGATGCCGCCTTTTGAATTTATTACACGTTGCCAGGGAATTTTCACGTCATTGCGAGAGAGCATAGCGACCGAAGCAATCTCCCTGACGTTTTTAAGATTGCTTCGTTGACTCTTTGAGTTTCCTAGTAATAACGTGACACGATATTTTGCTAGCCTATTCAAAGCCCATCCTACGACTCTTGGATTCAAACTTAGGATTTGTCCTATCTGCCCATAAGTCATTACTTTCCCTTTAGGGATTTTTTTTACAAGGTTGTAGACTTTTTGATAAGTTTTCATAGTAAAATAACCTAGTCTATGATAACAACAAACCAATTAATAAATACTCTTTGGCAAAAAGAAACAAAAGACTTGAAAGAAAGACTTTTAACTATTCTTGTTAAGCAAAGTTTTAAAGAAGGCAAATTTATTTTAGCTAGTGGCAAAGAATCAAATTTTTATCTGGATGGAAAGATGACCACTCTTGATGCTGAAGGCGGGGCTATAATTTCCATTTTATTTCTAAGAATGCTAAAGGAAAATGTTTCAGCAGTAGGTGGAATTAGTGTTGGTGCTGATCCGCTAAGCAGCGGTGTTTCTCAAATTGGATATTTACTTGGGAAAAAACTAACGGCATTTTATGTTAGAAAAGAACCTAAAAAACATGGTACAAGTAAGTGGATAGAAGGACCTCTTAAATCTGATGAAACAGTTTCTATTTTAGAAGATGTTGTAACTACAGGTGGTTCATCCCAAAAGGCTGTTGAGAGAGTGATGGAGTTTGGTTGTAAAGTAGGACAAATCTTAGCTGTTGTAGATAGAAATGAAGGCGGAAGAGAAACCTTTAAGAAGTTAGGTATTGATTACAATTTTCTCTTTGATATAAATGAAGTTATTGAGAGGTATAAAATAATGTAGAAGCGTAGCATGCTACGCTTCTACAGGTTATATGCAAACACAGACTACAATTTCTATAATTTTAAAAGATGGGTCAAAGAAAGAAATTTCAGCAGGTTCTACTGGTCTTGATCTTGCAAAAGCTATAAGTAATAGTCTTGCAAAGAAAAGTGTTGGACTCTTATTAAATGGTGAATTAAAAGATTTGATATCTGCTTTGCATGATGGAGATAAAGTAGAAATAATTACTCAGGATGATCCCAGAAGTTTTGAGTACTTAAGGCACAGTACTGCTCATATACTTGCATGTGCTGTTCAAAATCTTTTTAAAGGTTCAAAAATAGCAAATGGTCCGGCAATTGAAAATGGTTTTTATTATGATTTTGAGATTCCCGAGCATCAGCTTAAACCGGAAGATCTCCCGAAAATTGAAAAAGAAATGCAAAGAATTATAGATGAGGATTATTCCTTTGTAAAAGTAAGCGTTGATAATTCTGATAAACAAATACAAGAATTTAAATCTTCAGGTGAAAAATTTAAAGCTGAGAATTTAGAAGAACATAAACACCACAACCCCACTTTGTATGTCTTACAAAAAGATGGAAAAACTGTTTGGAATGATTTTTGTCGAGGCCCACATATAGCTACCTCAAAGCAGGTAAAAGCATTTAAGTTACTTTCAATATCAGGTGCTTATTGGCATGGGGATGAGAACAGGGAAAAACTCCAAAGAATATATGGTACTTCCTGGTGGTCTAAAGAAGCTTTAGATGATCACTTGCAAAAATTAGAAGAAGCTGAAAAAAGAGATCATAGAAAACTTGGTCGCCAAATGGAATTGTTTAGTATGCAGGATGAATCAGGTCCTGGGTTAATTCTTTGGCACCCAGCGCTTGCATATTTAAGAAAAGAAATGGAAGATTATTGGAAAGAATTACATCTTCAAAATGGCTATGAAATGGTTTACACGCCACATATTGCAAAGAGTGATCTGTGGAATATTTCTGGACATAATGAATTCTATAAAGAAAACATGTTCTATATGACTGTAGATGAACAAGACTACGTTTTAAAACCCATGAATTGTCCGTTTCACGTTTTAATTTTTAATACTACAAGGCATAGTTATAGAGAGCTTCCTATAAGGATGGCTGAGCTTGGTACAGTTTATAGATATGAACGTTCTGGTGTTATGCATGGACTTGCACGTGTTCGTGGATTTACCCAAGATGATGCGCACATATTTTGTAGAAAAGATCAGTATGTAGAAGAGATTAAGGGTGTAATTAAATTGGTAGATTTGATTTACAAAGGATTTGGTCTACATTACTCTGCTGAGCTTTCTACGAAACCCAAAGATGCAATTGGTACAAAAGAAATCTGGGAATTCGCTGAAAGTGGCTTGGAGCAAGCGTTAAAAGAATATGGACTTGAATATAAAGTCAACCCAGAAGATGGTGCATTTTATGGACCGAAGATTGACTTCAAATTAAAAGATGCTCTTGGAAGAATTTGGCAGGGTGCAACAATACAGCTTGATTTTAATTTGCCGGAAAGATTTAAATTACACTACACGGATAAAGATGGAACCCAACAACAACCAGTAATGGTTCATAGAGCTATTTACGGAAGTCTGGAAAGATTTGCAGCACTTTTAATTGAGCATTTTGCTGGTTCATTTCCTCTTTGGCTTTCATATAAACAAGTTGTTGTTTTGCCAATTAGTGATAAGCATCTTGAATATGCAAGAAAAGTAGAATCTATGCTTAAAGAAAAAAATATAAGAGTTGAAGTTGATGATAGGGCCGAATCACTAAATGCAAAAATCAGAGATGCTGAAATGAATAAAATTCCTTATATGGCAATTGTTGGTGATAAAGAAGCTAGCGAAAATAATATTTCAGTTCGTGCAAGAAAAAAGGGTGATTTAGGGAAAGTACCTCTTAATTCGTTTGCTGAACAGTTATCTAAAGAAATTAAAGAAAAGACTATTTAATGACATTATTTACGTAAAGAGCATATAAATATTTTAAAAAACATAAATCAATTATTAATAAATCTCATTTTCTTAATGTATTTGAGGTAAAACATACAGAACTATGAGTAAGAAAATTACAGCCATTAAACATCTTTGTCTATTATCTTTTTTTATTTCACTTTCATTAAGTGCAAATGCAAGCTTTAAGGATGAAGTGCAAGATATTCTTGATTATGGAAAGTTATCTTCATTAAGAGGTCAGATTTGGTATGGAAATGCTTCGTGGTATGGACCTCAATGGCAAGGAAAGAAAACTTCTAATGGAGAAAAATTTGATAGGCATAAATTAACTGCTGCACACAGAAGCCTCCCTTTTAATACAAAGGTTAAAGTTACAAACTTAAAAAATAATAAATCAGTTGTGGTTCGAGTAAATGACAGAGGACCATTTAAACAAGGTAGAATTATTGATTTGTCTGAAAAGGCTGCAGATGAAATTGATGCTAAAAGACAAGGAATTTCTTATGTTAAGGTTCAAGTTATTTCTGAGAATTAATAATTAAGTTGAACCCATCATTTCAGATAAAAGTTAAATCATTTAAAGTATTATCCATAACCTAAGTTAAGTAAATTTTCTTAGGTTAAAAATTAATAATCATTTAACAAAACCTTCTTTCAAATTCTGATTTTTAAGGTTATATTAAATGTAGATACCTGACCAAATTATAAATCTTGCTTACTGTATTTAAGCCAAATAGGCTAGAAAAATTACAAAGGTAGTAGGAAGAACAAAAGGTTACGGTTTTCACCAAGATTAAACTACATGCTTTGTAAAACAAAATAATTTTTCATCTTTATTTGATGTAGAAATTTCTTCTTGGCTTTTTAAATAAATCTTAGTTGGAAATAATAAGGAGATGACATGGTAGATATTGCTGGTCAAGATTCAATAGCGAACATTATAGTAAATGCGGGTTCACCTGATGTTGAACAATTGGCTCAAATAGAAAGTGAATTTAGTGATGTTTTACTTGGTAGTGATTTAGAGAGTGATCTTGACACTGGTGCTGCAGATGAAGACCTTTTTGATGCAAAGTTAGAACTAGGTACAGATGATTCAATAAGACTATATCTGAGAGAAATCGGAAGAATACCACTTCTAAAAGCAGAAGAAGAAATTGATTTAGCAAGAAGAATTGCAACTGGTGGATATGATGGTATTGTTGCAAAAAGACAATTAGTACAAGCTAACCTTAGGCTTGTAGTTTCCATTGCAAAAAAATATTTAAATAGAGGGTTGCCTTTCCTTGATTTGATTCAGGAAGGAAATCTTGGTTTAATCCGTGCGGCTGAGAAATTTGATCCAGAACGTGGTTATAAATTCTCAACTTATG
>JAHFBE010000070.1 GCA_023250205.1 Candidatus Melainabacteria bacterium
GATTTACACAAAAGAAACTGTTTCTAATCTCAGGAGAAATTCAATGGCTTGTCCAGCTTTGCCTACATGTGGTCTGGCATTGGCTGAAGCAGAGAGAGCATTACCAAGCGTTATTGATGAACTTGAGAAAGAAGGTCTTGGAAATAAAAGCGTTTCAATCAGAATGAGTGGCTGCCCAAATTCATGCTCTCGTCCTCCTGTTGCTGAAATTGGAATAATAGGAATGAGTGCAAACAAATACAATATTTATACTGGTGGAACTTTTGAAGGAACCAAGTTAAATAAGATTTATAAAGAAAATATTTCTGGGGAAACTCTTGCTTCTGAGATTAAGACCCTGCTAAAGAAAAATTAAATACAAATTATCTTAATCTTAGTTCATTGATCTTATTTGTTAGAACTTACGCAATTGTACTTCGAAAATGTGCCCACACCTGCTACTCCTTCCAGTCAACGCAGGTTTAGAGCACATTTTTCTCAGATTGCGTAAGTTCAGTCTATAAAGACGTTTTTTTATTTATTTTTTTAGCTTATGATTTTATTAATTAAAGCAATTCATCTATATGAAAGCAAGCAAAGCAACAACAGTCAGCCTACAAAAAAGAATTGTAGATGCACAAAATCGTGAGAAGAATGTATTCTTACGAGAGATCAGGGATCAAATTTACACTAGTATTGGAAACAAAAGAAACCTATCATTAACTGCTGTAAAGCAAATTATAAAAGACTCTGTCTCTAAAATAGAATCTAAGTCAAATTTAAAAATTATTGAATTAGATAAAGAACATAAAGAAGACTTTGAAGGAAGAGTGTTTGGATGGCTATCCTCAAAAGGTATAAAAGGTTTAAAACCAGAAGAAGTACAAACCATTTTAAAAGAATTATTTCCAGATAAATTAGAAACCCCCACTCGTGTTCTTAATGGGATTGAGAAACATATTTTTCAACCTGTTCACAGAAAGCCAGCTATTATAAATCTAACTGATGATGATGAACCTATTAGAAGAATTAGGCTTGATGAAGATACGCAAAAACAAATTGAATTACATGGTAATCCAAATGTTCTTATTAAGAGAGCATTTAGAGCTGAGCAAAATGTTCCTGTTTTAGATAAATTACAAAAAAGGCAAAGTTACACTGTATATCAAAAAGAGATTACTGAAGTAGGAAAGAAAGCTGTGGAAAGAAACTTTACTGCAAGATTATTAAAAATTGAAAACAAATTTAAAGGCGAAGTAGTAATTCTTACATTTGAGAATCAAAAAGAAAATATTGTGTCATCTTTTGGTGATATTTATCTTTGGAATCATCCTGCTTTAGCACCTGTAAAAAAAACCATTGCATGCAAAGGAACTAAAATCACTGAAAATCTACAACCAGCTCAAATATACAATATCTTTAATGCAGAGAATTTAGACACACCATTAATATCTAATGCTACTTTTGATAAAGCAATTCCATGGAATCATGGAATAATTTTTCTATTTAACAGTAGAGATAAAGTTATTAATTCAGGGGATTATTCTAAAGGATTGGTTTTTGTAGAAGTACAATAATTAAACCTAGCTAGGTTTAATTATTTTTTTATACTGTTTAACAATATTATGCTTCTATTGTATGTAGATACAATACAAAACATTGGGATAAAAAAGCTAAAATGACTACCAGTAAATAAAGGAGACAAAATATGTTTTTAAGAATTTTAGTTATTATTTCATTTATTTTAGGAAATTGTTTTTTGCAGGTAAAAGCAGAAGATGAGAATTTAAGCCAACCTATACCTGGTCAATTCATTGTTAAATTTAAAGACCAAAAAGGAAATGCATCAGACAAAGCCACAAAGCTAGAAGAAAAACATGGTTCAAAAATAAACCATGTAATTAACAACGTATTTAAAGGTGCTGTTATCAATATCCCACCAGGGAAAGAAAAAGATTTAGCAGACGACTCTGATGTAGAACAAATCGTCCAGGATTTCAGTATATATGCTATTAAATCTGGTAATAGAAAGCCTTCTTCAAGCAGTAGTACAAGTAGTGGTTCTACTCAAACACTTCCTACTGGAATTAACTGGATTGATGCTGAATTAAACACAACAAATAAAGGTAATGGAGTAACAGTAGCTGTTCTTGATACTGGCATTGATTTTGGTCATCCTGACTTAACGGTAAACACCCTCTTAAGCAGAGATTTTTCAGGAGATGGAACTGGTGGAAATGATAACAATACGGCAAATGGTACAGGTGGTCATGGTACTCACGTAGCAGGTGTTGTTGCAGCATTGGATAACAACATTGGAGTGGTAGGAGTAGCTCCAGGAGCAAATCTCATATCAGTAAAAGTTTTAAGCAGAACTGGTAGTGGAAGTTTTGGAGGTATTATTTCCGGATTAGACTACGTTATCGCTAATGCAAGTATTATTGGAATCACAAATTCCAGCTTAGGTGCAAATGGTGGAACCAATCCATCTCAAAGCTTTATCAATGCTGCAAATTTACTACACGATGCTTATATAAGAGCAGCAAATGCAGGAATAATCAATGTAGTAGCTGCTGGAAATGAATCAGTAAACATAACCTCAAATAATTCAGTACCTGCAATGTTTCCTGAAGTAATTACTACATCTGCAGTAGATGATAGAAATGGTATTCAAGATAGTTTAGACAAATGGGCATCCTTTAGTAATTTTGGTACTGAAGTAGATATAATTGCTCCTGGAGTAAATATTTTGTCAACTGCAATTGGTGGAGGAACAAGTTCTTTATCCGGAACCAGTTTTTCTTCACCACATGTAGCTGGGACAGTAGCATTGTATATAGCTAAAAATGGAAGACCATCAAATGGTGATGCAAGACTTTTAAGTTTACTTATTAGCACTATTTCAAAAACACGTTCATCACTTTTAGGCGAACCAGCAGATAGTTATGTAGAACCTTCCTGTTATGCAAACGGGGCTGGTTTAAAGTAAACAAAAATATACTTACAAAGTTTAAGTTATTATATATCTCATAAGTTATGAGCATTATAAGTAATGTTACCCGTGCATTTAAACATGAAAATTATAGAAATTTTTTCTTTTGGCAATTTATTTCTTTTACTGGTACATGGATTCAGGGAACAGCACAGAGCTGGCTAGTTTATCGTCTAACTGGCTCTGCATTTTTTCTAGGTTTAGTAGCATTTGCCAGCTCTCTTCCTGCACTGGTTTTATCACCTTTATCCGGAGTAATAGCAGATCAATTTAAAAGAAGACATATACTTCTTACAACCCAAATTTTATGCGTAACTCAGGGGATTATACTATCTGCACTGTTTTTTAGCGGAAATATAAATAAATGGCAAATTTTAGTTCTATCTATTTTCCTTGGAATTGCAAATTCATTTGATGTTACTGCCAGACAAACGTTTATTCCTTTGTTAGTCACCAGAAACGATTTGATAAATGCAATTGCTCTTAATTCATCGATGTTCAATGCCGCAAGGATTATAGGACCTTCACTTGCAGGATTATTAATAGCAAAATATGGAGAAGGGATTTGTTTTATTTTAAATGTACTAAGCTATTTACCATTTATAATTTTTCTATTCTTCCTAAACTTAAAAGAGCAGGAAGTCAAAGAGTTCAAATCATCTTTTATACACTTAAAAGAAGGATTATTATTTGCCTGGGACACTCTACCCATTAGAAACTTGCTTTTCCTTCTAGGAGCTTATAGTCTCTGGGGTATGTCATTTACAACATTAATGCCAATTTTTAGTGATCAAATACTACACCAGGGAGCAAAAGGTCTTGGAATTTTGATGGGCTCTTCTGGAATTGGAGCTGTAATAGGAGCATTATTTCTAGCTTCCAGACAAAAAGTACTTGGAATTAAAAAAATCATTGCATTTTGTACACTTACATCCAGCACTTGCATTTTTGCTTTTGCATTTTCAAAGATCTATATACTTTCAATTATTCTTTTAGCAATCATTGGATTTTGCTCAATAATAATTATTTCAGGAAGCAATACTGCTATGCAAGCAATATCACCTGATCACTTAAGAGGAAGAATTGTAGGTCTCTTTTCAATGACTTTTATGGGAATCTTTCCTCTTGGGAGCTTAGCAGTAGGATTTCTAGCACATTTGTTTGGAGCACCTATTGCAGTTTCTGTTGGTGCAACTATTTGCTTCATAATGGGAATTTATTTTTACTTTAAAGTCCCGGAACTTACTAAGAAAGCAAAAGAATTATTGTGTACACAGGAAAACGCATCAACACGTATTGAGTATGGAGTATAGCGTATAGAGTATTGAGTATGGAGTATTGAGTTACAAGCAATTAATTAAGCTTTTAAGCATTCTAGAAATATAATCAATTTTTTCAGAAATAGAATTATAAGTTTCTTTGTTTATATATTCCAGTCTATGCGATATTTCAACTTGAGTTAATAATTCCGAGCATGATCCACGAGATATATAAAGAAACTGTTTATATTCCTTATTATGAATCCTGCTAAATCCTTCAGCAATATTTGAAGGAATGGATACAGCAGCTCTTCTAATCTGTGAAATCAGTCCATAACGTTCTTCTTGTGGGAATTGTTTAGTTGTTTTATAAATAATTTCAACAAGTTCTATACTTATGGACCAAACTCTCAAGTCTTTTAAGTCTTTAATCTTTCCCATAACGCAATACTCCATACCCCGTACGCAATACCCTATCCTCCATACGCAATACTCTATACTCTATACTTTCTTCTTAGAGTCCAACGACTGTATAGAATTTGCAATTACTGTTAGGCGATAGTGATTTTTGTCTTCCTTATCTTTCCATCTATCTGGTCTAAGCTCACCATGAACCACTATCATCCTCCCTTTAGTTAAATAGTTCTCAGCAAACTCTGCCTGCTTACCCCAAGCAATGATGCCATCTATAAAATCTGCATCTACCTGCTTTTCACCCTCTTTAAACTTCTTTTTTATATTTCTAACAGCAAGACTTAGATTTGCTCTGCTATATTTTTTACTTTTCCCCACTTCTTCTACCTCCGGATCTCTTACCAACCGTCCAATTAACGTAACCTGATTTTGAGCTGACATGTGAACCTCCTTTTTTAAGTATTGAGCATTGTGTACTGAGTATTGCGTTTACGCGTATAGTGCATCGCGTATTGTTCACGCAATACGCCATACGCGCGACGCAATACACCTAATGTACTTTTTTCACTTTCTTACTTTTCTTTGTTTTCTTCACTGATTTCTTTTTCTTTGGTTTTTCATTTTCACCATCTTCAAAAGAACCAGTTTGTACTTCCTGAACAGCTGCACTAAGCTGAGCAGGAGCTACTTTTGTTTCTTCAGCTTTTACAGAAGCATTTAGAAACAATGACATGGCACAAAGTGCAATAATCATTCTTTTCATCTCATCACCCCTTTCCCGACAAATTTTTGTCAGGAGAAAAGTATATTAAAAACATAAATATCATTTCAATAACTAATCCTGTAAATCCTTTATAAACCTGTAACCGTGAGTTACACAAAATGATAAAAAGAATTTAATCTTCGTAAAATGTAACCAGCGGTTACAAAAAAAGAGGGTGCACTGTTACATGCACCCTGAAATTCCATTTTGAGATTTTTATACTACTGTTTCCTAGCTTTTCTAGCTTTATTTGATGCCTTCAAGTTTTTAGAAACAATGCTTCTTTCAGTTGCCAAAACAACCAGAGAATCAGCCAAATTAATCATCGAACCTGGTAAGGTAAATCTAACAGTAACAGTATCCCTATTTACAGAGACCTTCTCATCTCCAACAATTATATTTCTAGGAAAAACAGTGACTGCAACATTGTCAGCAATGCTAGAAGATTTACTACGTAAGTTTTTTCTTGCAACAAAAGGACCACCTAATACTCTTAAAGTCAAAATAGCTTTATTTCCCTGTACATTAAATGATAATCGCTTAATAGCAGTAGGACGAATAAGCGAATTAAAGTTTATTATTGAAATAACACCTGTTAATAATTTTCCATTCTTTAGAGTAAATGAAAATACTGCATCACCTACATTTATCTCATCAGGCAAAACTACAGTGAGAATATACTTATTAGAATCATTAGAAACATTCATAATTTCAAACTGAACATTATTAAACATATTTAATTTACTATCAGTAATATTTAATGAAAGTATTTCTGTATCAATTAGAGGTAATGAGGTTTTGATTTCAAATGTTGGATTAGAACCTGCGTAAGCAATTCCTATTCTTCCAACGAAATTATCAGGTATTAGCGGTAATTGAACAATACTTGGCAGCTTTGGATTTGTAATCACATCTATATCTAGTGAAACTATTGAGCCAGAACTACTCGAACTCGACGAACTACTTGATGATGAACCTGATGATGAACTACTTCCGCCTGACGATGAACTGCTCGAACTTGACGAACTACTTGATGATGAACCTGATGATGAACTACTTCCGCCTGACGATGAACTGCTCGAACTTGACGAACTACTTGATGAAGAACCAGAAGAAGAAGAAGAGCTAGAAGATTGATCTGTACTTAAATTACCTGAAGAGGATGAAGATGCCACACACTCTGGGAAGTTTGAGCAAATGTTTTGATTAAATTCACAACAACCAAATATACAACAGTTATTACCACATTTTGTCCAGCTACAATCAGGCAGTGCAGCTCCCATTACAGATGAACCTGATGATGATGACGAGCTACTTGAACTTGATGAGCTACTTCCGCCTGATGACGAGCTACTTGAACTTGATGAGCTA